>JABGRF010000210.1:0-10345 GCA_018648405.1 Candidatus Scalindua sp. | reverse complement strand
GTTGTAGAGGGTGCTGAGGGGAAATATGGAGTCTTGGTAGACGAACTTCTGGGGCAACAACAGGTTGTTATCAAAAGCCTTGGAGACAGATTTAAGAATGTAAAAGGTATTTCAGGTAGTGCTATACTTGGAGATGGAAAAGTCGGCTTAATTCTTGATGTCACTGGAGTAAGAGAAGCATTTGTTGGACATGGTCACAACTAGAGGTATTTATAATTCCTGTCTTTACTCGTTGTGAGTTATGGTGGATAGAAATTGCGTCTGATCGAGTATTAATTCTCATCACAGGGACAGAATAACTATAGAATAGATATTGAAAACCATCGATGATCTGTTTTGGTTATAAGTAACTGAAATAGAACGATCAATGTACATCATACATATTGGTGTACTGGTGGGAAGTGCTGTCATTAACCATTTATTACAAATAGCCAACTAACCGATTAGTCGCGGCTAATCTGGTATTTAAACATAAAATATGATATTAAATAATAATGGGAATATTGTTACGGTAGGCGTTGGAGATCTAAAAGTAGCACAGTCACCTAAAGTAATAAAGACGAGTCTTGGCTCTTGTGTAGGAGTAGTTTTGTATGACAACATACAGAAAGTTGGAGGAATGCTGCACCTAATGCTGCCTAATTGTAATGACAGGGAAGGTAAGCCAGGTAAATATGCTGATACCGGAATTCCTTTATTATTAGATTTAATGGTAAACAAGGCCAAATCAAAGAAGAATGTACTTACTGCAAAGATCTTTGGTGGCGCTAAGATGTTCAGCGTCAATAGTGAAGTATTTGATATCGGAAAATCAAATATTACAGAAACGCAGAAAATCTTAGGAAATCTTGGTATAAGGATAATAGCCTCCCGGGTAGGAGGTACAAAGGGGCATCAGATTTCACTTGATACTCAAACAGGTATTGTACAAAGCCGAATATTCGGAGAGAAAACGGAGCAATACTAATTACAATTTATGATTGAAGCATATCTCATTATGCCATCAATCGTAAATTATCAGAAAGGATTATAAAATATGCAGATATCTAAAGAACATCTTAAAATATTAGATATTATTGTAAAGATCAGCATGGACAGCGCCTCTCGATCTTTTTCCAAGACGATTAAACACGCTGCATTGATAGAATTAGTTAAAACAGACCTGGTGGATATCAGTGAAATTACGGAAGAGATGAATAATGATTTTCGCGAGATGGTAGCATCAATACTACGACTGGAAGGCTCGCTTAATGGAAAACTAATGTTCATGATACCGCTTGATGGTGCACTAATGTTACAAGACTTCTACTTACAGGATGAGCCCGGTACAGCAAAGGAGTTTGATGAATTCACAGAAGGTACTGTACAGGAGATTGGAAATATTCTTGCAAGCGCTATTGGTAATTCCTTTGCAGCAGGTTTTGGTTCAATGCTTCTACCCACTCCACCACAAGTTTTATGCGACTTTGCGGGATCAATATTTGGTCAGCTTATTTTTGAGGAGAGTATGGATAATGACAAAATACTTCTAACTGAAACTAAATTTAAATTGCGTAACACAGAAATCGATTGCTACTTTTTCTTACTTCCTGATTTAAACACACTAGAAGAATCGTTAGATAAATATGAGAAGGCTAGTGATACGGATTCATTATAATAGTTAATAACAAAGGTAGGCTTTTAAAACATATTAAACCAGAAATATAATTTTCTAAGTATAAAGTTATTGTCGGACTAATAAATGGAGTAAAACCATGAATAGAGTATTAATAGTTGATGATGCGAGTGTTGTCAGATTACTGATTAAAAAGGTTCTTAAGCAAGGTGACTTTGAGATAGTTGGAGAAGCCGTTAACGGAGTTGACGCACTGGCAAAGTATAAAGAGCTAAAACCTGATATCGTCACAATGGACATAACGATGCCTGAAGCTGATGGCATTCAGGCAACAAAGGACATAATAGCATTTGATCCAAATGCAAAAATTGTAATGTTGTCCGGAATTGACCAAAAAGAGATGTTATGGCAGGCAATCAAGGCTGGCGCTTCTTCATACATTGTAAAGCCATTTGAGAATGACAGAATATTGTCAACACTGCACGATGTTATTAATGGTAAATAATTCAGTATTCTGATTAAATAATTAAGAATTAGTTTTTCTAGTTGCTTAATCTGAATACTGAATATGACAATTTTCTGAGGAATAAATAATAATGCAATACGTTTTATCAGATAAAGAGTTTGAGATGTTCAGAAGTTTAATTTATGACACTTGTGGAATAAGTCTTGGCATATCTAAGAAGGAATTGGTTAAAGCAAGGCTAACAAAACGTCTAAACAAAACAGGAATAAAGACGTTTAACGAATATTACAATTTTGTCACCAAAATTGACAAATCTGGTAAAGAGCTAATCCAGCTACTTGATCATATTTCCACAAATAAAACAGATTTCTTTAGAGAAAAGAAACACTTCGATTTTCTAAATACAAATCTCTTACCTGCTCTTATTTCAAGCAAAGAGCAGAGTAGAAACAGGAAGCTTCGTATTTGGTGTGCAGCATCATCATCGGGAGAAGAACCTTATACCCTTGCGATGACCGTCTTTAACCATATAAAGCCGAACAATGGATGGGACGTAAAGATTCTTGCTACAGATATCTCAACAAGAATATTACAAAAAGCTATGGACGGCACATACAAAATGGATCTCCTTAATGATGTTCCTCCTGGAATAGTCTCGTCACATTTCTCTAAAGTGCTTGTAGACAATGCTAACTGTTACATGGCAAAGCCTCATCTTAAAGACATCATAACATTCAGAAGATTCAATCTTATGACTGAACAATTTCCTTTTAAGCACCCCTTTGACTTTATCTTTTGCAGAAATGTTATGATATATTTTGATCAGGAAACTCAAAATACACTTGTAAAAAAGTTCTATGGTTGTTTGCCAAAGAACGGTTATCTTTTTATAGGACATTCAGAGACATTATCTAAAACTGATAACGATTTTAAATATAAACAGCCTGCCATCTATCAAAAATGATCTGTATTTAATTTTGTATTACGGAATATAGATCAAAATTAACCTGAAAATTATCTTAGTTTTATTTGTCTCTTCATGGAATAAAATGAAATACATAATAATTGGTATAATATTCTTAATTACACTCTTAAGTAATACAATTTATATGCTCTATGCCCCTGGTACAGGAGAGCAGGCGAATCAAACAGAAAATATATTCACTTACAGAACACCTGATAATGAAATATGGACAAATAAGGACAGAATGTCTCTAGAGCGAATGAGAAATCACTACATTAATGGAAGCGATAGTATAATCGACAGTTTAGAGGCAGAAAATCAACAGGTAACACCGCTGCTGCAGCTTGAACCAGATGTACAAAACATGTTAATAGCATCAAAAGTTAAATCACCCTATTTCTTAATTTTAAATAGTCTAGCAATTCTCACAGGATTTTCACTCATTTGCATTCTTGCTCTTAAACGAAAACATAGTGGGCACTCTGAAGCACTCTTTAGTGGTAAAACCAAAACAGATATACTTAGAGTAGAGACTTTAGAAAACGTTCAGAGTAATAAGCCTTTAAACGGTGACCAGATCCTCAACAAATCAAAAGAAATAATTTGTGAAATTCTTCAAATAATCAATAAACATTCAGATAACAATATTATTCCAAGACAAGACGCTCTTGATAGTTTTGCAAATGAACAAGTATCTAAGATCAAGACATCTTCAACTCTGGAGGATCTACTGACAGTAGAGGAGAATATTAATAAAATAATTCCTAAGCACTTCGAATCGACAAAAAATTTAGTTAACACAAAATTTAATGAATTAAGGGCGATGCTAAATGAATTAGCAGAAGACTTTGGATCGATAACAGAAGACAATACTAACTTTTCAGGTCAAATCAAAGACAGTATGTCACATATTGAAAATGCTATTGAATTGGACGAAATTAAAGAGATCAGAAAGAAAATAACACAGGAAACATCTTCTATGCGAAATGTAATTGCTAAAAAGCAGGAGAAAGACGCTATCATCATTGATTCGCTAACATACAAAGTCAAAACAATGAAAGTTGAGCTTGCATCAGCAAAAGAAGAAGTGATGATAGATGGTCTAACACAAATTTATAATAGAAAAGCATTTGACAGGAAGATAAACGATTTCTTTAAAAAAGAATCAAAGATGAAATCACAATTTACACTTGTAATGATAGATATAGATTATTTCAAGAAAGTAAATGATGAATATGGACACACGGTGGGTGATGAGATATTGAAGAAGATCGCCAGAACAGTCAAAGACACTTTCAGATTAAATGATTTTGTAGCAAGGTATGGGGGAGAAGAATTCTCTGTACTGATTGATAGAATTGATAGCCATTATATTATGGATGTATGCGAAAGGCTACGTATTGCAATAGAATCAATAAACTTTAAAGTTCATTCTGAAAGGATTCCAACATCTGCAAGTATTGGAATAGCATTCTCCAGAGAGTCAGACACACCTAACACGTTAATAAGCCGGTCGGATAAAGCTCTCTATCTTGCAAAAGAGAGTGGCAGAAATACAATTAAATCAGAAGCTGATCTATCAGAAACCGAACTCGAAAAAGCTTCGATCTGAAAAGGTAGCTATTGGGGATCAACAATGAATAAAAAAATAAAAGTATTAATAGTTGACGATTCAGCCGTTGTTAGAAAAATATTATCCAGTGCCTTGGGCAAGTATAAGGATATCGAAATAGTTGGTACTGCACCAGATCCGTTTATAGCAAGGAATAAAATCCTTCAATTTAAACCTGATGTACTAACACTTGACGTTGAAATGCCAAAAATGGATGGAATCACATTTCTCCACAAATTGATGGTTCACTATCCAATACCTACAATCATGGTGAGTTCTCTTACCCAGGAAGGTTGTGATGCGACATTGAAGGCTCTAGAGGTTGGAGCGGTAGACTTTGTCGCAAAACCATCAAGCCGCCTGGGCAGTGATGTTGAACATGTAATAGAGGAACTATATACAAAAATAAAACATGCAGCAAAGGCAAAAGTAAGAGTAAGACAAAAAGATAAGGTTGGAGGAAATGGCAATAACAACCATTCACTATCAACTGACTCCAAGGCGCCTTCCAGCATACAAAATAAGAGTACAAGAAACTATACCGTATTCAAAGGAACCAATAAGATTATATTCATTGGTGCTTCAACCGGTGGCACAGAAGCATTAAAGGAAGTATTGATAAAAATGCCTCCTGATTCTCCTGCAATAGCCATTGTACAACACATGCCTGAAATGTTCACAAAGGCATTCGCAACAAGACTTGATTCACTGTGCTCAATCACGGTAAAAGAAGGAAAAGATGGAGATAGCCTCATACCTGGTCAGGCAATAATAGCACCAGGAAATTATCATATGAGCGTCAGAAAAAATGGAGCGATGTACCGCATTGAAACAAATCAGGACTCACCTGTACACCACCAAAGACCTGCAGTAGACGTTTTGTTTGATTCTGCTTCAAAATATGTAGGTCCTAATGCTATTGGAGTCATTATGACTGGAATGGGATCTGATGGTGCTACCGGACTGTTAAATATGAAAGAATCAGGAGCTAAAACGATTGCTCAGGACGAAGATAGTTGTGTTGTATTTGGTATGCCGAAGGAAGCAATTAAACTTGGTGCAGCAGACAAGATCGTTCCATTAAACAAAATCCCTGAAAGCATACTCACTCTCTTAAAAGACTGATGGAAGGTAACAACCAATATCCAGGCGAAATTGAGATTATTAAAAAAGCTGATACTATCATCATAGATAATATCAGTGATAGTGACAAGACAGTAATAAATATTTTAAGGGATCAAGTTTCTCAACTAAAGGCGACTAATGCTTCCCTGAATGTAAAACTACAAACCCTTCGCGAAAAACACCTACCCAATATTTTTTTAGTTGAGGATGATTATGACACTACTCAATTAATCACAGAAACCCTCCAGGATGATTATAATATAATTGACGTTGGAAATGGCATTGAGGCATTAAGCATCCTACGTAAAATAGGTAAAGTAGGAAGCGATATCGAGCGAATTGATACAATACTTTTAGATATTAATTTACCCGGTATGTCTGGATTCGCATTATGTCATGAGATCAAAAAGAAAATGAGATTAAATATTCCCATCATTGTCTGTACGGGAAGAAATACTAAAAGTGATGTTATGAAGGCTGTCAGTGCCGGAGCTGAAGACTATATTATCAAACCGTTTCAAGAAAAAACGTTAGTAAGTAAAGTTGGAAAGTGGTCAAAGACTAGAAGAAAATTAGCCGTGAGATGAACTGAGCCTTATCTGTATGGCATTAACTGATCATCTTGAAAATGGTAGTGAGTTCTAGAAACTTCAGTCTATATAGAATATCTTTATAGCGAATCCACTAACTTAACGATACATACTATTCTGCAAATTAAATCATCTTCACCTCGTACTGATTGAGACAATACACCAGACCCTTTGTCCAAACGGTAGCGACCAACTCCAGATTCAGCCCGTAAATAATTTCAGGATAAACTCAGCAACCGAATTCATGTCTAAAAATTGCTCTTAAACAACAGAGAAAAAATCTTACATAAACTCATAATTTCCCATATTATTTTTACTGAGTTTATCCTAAAATACAATCAAAATGAAGAAATTCAATGAATACCTCGTAGAGGTAATAATACACAAACATCTTTTATATTCTAAAGGATATTAGAGACGGAATTGTTTCAATTACTTTCCTAAAACTTGTATTTCTAACATATTTCCACTCAGCATCGTCTTGCTTTCCTTCGGGCTTTGTCAGATTATTGATAATTGGCAAACCCTTAATACCCTTTGCTAAATTAAAGGAACGTGTCCTCGCAGATGCATCGCCACCAGGAATGACATCGGTTACAAAATCCATAGCTACTTGAGTATTATCAAAAACAGCTGTTGTAAGCTTCCTGCCGGCTTTAAAGTTTCCAATCGTTGCATCCGGCACAGCTTCAATTGCATTTAAGCCTGCAAACATAATATCTTCACCAATATGTATTGCACTTTTTGGAACTCCCTTTACAATATCACCAATCAATGCATCTTTAACTATTTTCTTAAATACATGCTTAACTCTGCCGACCGCACCTTGAGGCTTTACCTCACCTTTCGGGCTATATACCCCAAACGATAGACCACTTGCGACATCTTTAAAGAAATTTACAACGGTTCCTGCAAGTCCGACTTTTCTACCATTTTGAATATTGCCGTGTTTATCAACATATTTAACCTTAGCACCAATTCCCAAATCCTTTACCGCATTTAAAAGGTTACCACCAGCATCTGCCAAATCCTTACCCACCCTCTTTGTAATCTTGGAGTGATCATAATTATTATCAATTACTTCACCAGTTTTACTTAAGAAAAAATTGTCACCACCCGGGTTGGACATTAACTGATCCTCTTTATAAGTCTTATATTGTCCGACTAAAGATGATCTTGGAGGCTTGCTT
Organism: Candidatus Scalindua sp.; assembly: GCA_018648405.1. Lineage (GTDB taxonomy): Bacteria > Planctomycetota > Brocadiia > Brocadiales > Scalinduaceae > Scalindua. The sequence goes on along the minus strand of JABGRF010000210.1, from coordinate 2,783 downwards.
ACTTCATTATTTACAAACATCTTTTCAGGAAATTTATATACTTTTGAGTTATTTAAAGGCATAAAGTGTCTTGCAGCACGTCTAGGTGTATGAATGTTGTTTGACCCTACCATTTCGCCATTGAGAACTTTATCAAATGGCAATTTTGATGATATGCTCTTAAATGACGAAAGAGATGGACTGTTAATCTTGTCCATACCTTTTGCAAAAGCCTGTGTTATAATCTGTGAATTGTTAATTTTAGTATTATTCATAACCGTAAATGTAAAAATTTAATAACTAATCTCTTCTTACTAAATATAATCCTTATTAGTAACCCAAACCGATAGCCATTGTCCTATATCACGCAAAAGGTGTACCATGAAAGCATTATATTATTGCCATAATATATACTTGCTAAGTCACGACATGATAAGATGTTACTACTAATGAGCTTATTCAATGAAAAATGCTATAAATTTCATCTTTATATTACGGAAGGAATTAACTGGTTTCAGGTAAAAAGAGCATGTTGATACACGAGGAGCTCTATTGGATTAAGGAAAAATTGGAGGCTTGCTTTGTTCTTAAGAGAGTAACATTCCTACTTACTCTCTTCTTCTATCCTTGCAGTTGAGTAATTATTGATTATTTTATATAATGCGTCAAACTCTATTGGTTTATTAAGAATAAAATCCACTCCTTCTTTCTTATAGTCTATGTTATCTGCATCTAACTCATAGCCAGTAATCAATACAACTGGCGTTTTAGTTTTTTTCCTTACAGAATCATATTCTTTAATAAACCTGGCCACCTGCCAGCCATTCAACTTCGGCATGGCAAGATCACACAAAACAATGTCGTACTCGTTATTTTCATACATCTCTATCCCAATACTTGAATCCATAGACACAAATACATTATGTCCTCTAGACTCAAGGAGAATCTTCATCATATCCAAAATTACATCTTCATCTTCAATAATAAGTATGTTAGCGCTATGAGACTCAACAACACCGGTATCTTCGTTATCGCACTGTTCAATTTCGTCTTCAAAGAGAGGGAGTTTTAAGCGCATCGTAGTTCCTTCTCCAACACAACTATCTACCAGGATTTCACCATCATGCCTGGCCATAATACTATATGAGAGACTCATGCCTAAACCCGATCGTTTTACTCCTTTTGTAGAGAAAAATGGATCGAAAATCTTATCTTTAATATCATCACTTATTCCAATTCCATTATCTGAAATAGCTATGACCACATCATCCTCAACAGTTTTTATAGAAACTCCAATTTTACCGCCATCCGGCATAGCATCAATACTGTTATTAATAATGTTTATGATTACCTCGCGTAATTCTGATGGATTACATCTGACACGATACTGTGAAGTTGTAAAGTTGTTTTTAGTAATTTCATATTCAACACCTTTTGATTGTGCCTCTGTCTTCCACCTTGGCATAGTAAACTCTAGCGCATCATTCAGCACATCAACCAGATCAACAAGCTCCTCCTTCTTTTCGTGATCTTTTTTAATCCTGGAGAATTGCTGAATTTTATCAACAATAACTGATCCATCTCGCGCTGCCTTTTCGATTATATTGAGGGCGTCTAAAACTTTTTCACTCTCCCCCCCCAGGTCCCCTTTCGCAATTTCAAGATATCCAAGTATTATCCCAAGAATATTATTAAATTCGTGGGCAACACCACTTGACTGTAATCCTAATGCATTTAATTTATCAATTTGAAACAACTTCTGCTCAAATTCTTTTCTTCCTGTAATATCCCTTACGACACCTTCAAAACCAGTTACATTACCACTCTTATCATAGTCCACTTTAGCATTCAGCTGGACATCCTTGATCCTGCCATTACCTGTCTTTATCCTAAACTCAAATCCTTCTAGAAACTCTCTATTGCCAGCAAAAGAACCATTTACACAGTCAACAATTTTCTCTCTATCTGCATCAAATATTAAATCATAAAAATTTAAACCTTTAATATCTTCACATGAATTTTCAAAAACTCTCTGTCCGGCAAGATTAATCGAAATAATCGTCAACTCCTTATCAGCCGTAAAGACAACATCAATCATATTATCAATCAATGTCTTATATTTTAATTCAGACGCCCTCAGGTCGTCTTCCGCTTTTTTCTTCTCTTTCTTTAGTTTTGGCTCCTGCATCACTTTAATCATAATTGAGGCTAATCTTTTCAGGTAATTATCTGATTTGACAATATAATCAAAAGCCCCGAGTTTCATAGCTTCGACAGCAACATTTTCGTCACCAAATGCAGTTACCATTACTGACGGAGTTTTATATTCTTTGTCGCTCATACTTCTCAACACTTCTAATCCATCCATATCAGAAAGATTAAAGTCGACAATAACAGCATCATAATTCTCTTTTGACAACTCAAGTAAACACTCTTCACCAGTACCAGCAAATACTACATTCGTTTCATCAAGGAATTGCTTCAGGGCTTCTTCCATTAATACTTGATGATCTTCATTGTCATCAACAATTAATATATTTGATTTCATAATACTCACTTAGATTGAATCCTCCAATTTGCCACACTATCTAGTACAGTTGTCGTTCATGATTCTATAGTAATATTCCAATCTTATCAAGGTCACTCTTCCGTAGACCACTCTTTGATTTTATATTCGATCTTTCTGGTAGAAATGCCTAGTATCTTAGCCGCTTTAGACTTGCTGCCATTAGTCGTCTGAAGTGCATCAAGGATAACCTTCTTCTCGATCTCCTTCATCGTTGTACCTGATGGTATTCGGAATG
>JABGRF010000121.1 GCA_018648405.1 Candidatus Scalindua sp. | reverse complement strand
GCAAAGAATGTATTGCAAGATAACGAGATATCATATGACGAAGCTCGTTATTTAATGGAGATAAGTGGGATTGAAATTTATGACCTGCTCTATTGGGCTAATCGTATACGATACAACTCATTCAATAACGTTGTCAGTCTCTGCTCCATAATTAGCGCCAGGCAGGGGAGTTGTTCAGAAGATTGCAGGTTTTGTTCTCAATCCAGTCGATACAAAACAGAGATTCCAAAATTTCCATTAATTGAAAAAGAGAAGGTCGCTGAGGCCGTGGAAAAAGGAAAAGAGTTCAAGTCAGACTGTGTAGGTGTTGTAACGAGCGGATATAGTCTGGAAGGGAGTGATAATTTCGATAAGATATGTAATGATGCATATGAATTATCTAAACAGAACGGCCCACCTGTCCACACTTCAATTGGTATGATTACGAATAAAATGGCGGAAAAACTGGTTTCAAGCGGAGTTGAGATGATTAATCATAACCTTGAAACATCGGAGGATTACTATCCAAATATATGTACTACGCATACCTATAATGATAGAGTCGAAACAATTAAGATTGCAAAGGATGCAGGTTTGAAAATTTGCAGCGGTGGTATTTTTGGTGTTGGTGAGAGTGTTGCTGACAGATTAGATCTTGCATTCAAGCTGAAGGAGCTTGGTGTTGATACAATACCCATGAATTTCCTCAGCCCGGTAAAAGGTACTCCACTTTCGGCAGAAAATTCATTGGAACCAATGGAAATACTGAAAATAATAGCCGTATACCGTTTTATATTACCTGATAAGGGGATAAAGGTTGCCGGTGGTAGAGAAGAGAATCTACGTGATGTACAGAGCTGGATGTTTTATGCAGGAGCTAACAGCACAATGATAGGTGATTATCTTACTACCAGGGGAAAGCTGCCGGAAGACGATTTACAGATGATAAAAGATTTAGGGCTGAAACATAAAGAGAGTGAGATGCAAAAACATTGAATTATGACGTAGTAGGATTGGGACAATGCTGTATTGATTATTTAGGCTCCGTTGATCAATATCCTGATATTGACGAGAAGGAGGAAGTAAACAATCTTACTGTTCAGGGTGGAGGGCCGGTAGCAACGGCAATGGTTACGTTGTCAAGGCTTGGTGCCTCAACTGCATTTATTGGTAAGATATCTGACGACTCTTTCGGTGACCTGATTAAAGACGGTTTAATAAGTGAACATGTTAACATTGATTACATTGTTATAGAAAAAGGGAAAAGATCTCAATTTGCTTTTATAGTGATAGAGAAGGAGACTGGCAAGAGAACTGTTTTATGGTCCAGCGCAACTGTTACTCCTTTAGTGGCAGAAGAGATAAATAGAGATGTGATTGATTCTGCAAAAGTCTTACTACTGGACGGCCTGATGAAAGATATCTCAATCGTAGCCGCGGAATATGCCAGGGACGCAGGGGTAAAGGTTGTTGTTGATGCGGGCAGTATGAGAGAGGGCGCTTTAGCTCTTGTACACTTGTCCGATTATTTTATCGCATCAGATGATTTCGCAAGACAATTTTTCCATGCTGATGATCCAAAGGCTGCAGCAATTGAGTTGTTGGCCCTTGGCGCTAAAACAGTAATAGTGACACTGGGTGAAAAAGGAAGTATATGTTTAACTCCTGAGAGATACTTTTATCAACCGGCATTCAAGGTTAAGGCTGTCGATACAACAGGATGTGGAGACGTATTTCATGGCGCGTTTATATTCGGGTTGCTTCAAAAATGGGATTTAAATGAGACAATAAGATTTGCCTCTGCTACTGCTGCTCTTAAATGCCGTGAGATTGGCGGCAGAACTGCGATTCCGGTTCTCAAGGAAGTTGAAGAGCTCTTGGAAAATGATAACTCTTTTTAGTGATAAAATAAATGTCTGAAAACTCAAAGAAACAGTCTACAGAATTATCAAAGAGATACTCTTTGCAAAAACATATATTGACCCTTCTGGGTCTAGCTATTGCAATGTTCTATTTACTCTTCATGGGTTTCTTCGGCTCAAATATTCTGAAACATCTTATATCTTTTGTAACGGTCAATGAATATCTATTGATCGCTCTTTATATTTCCCTGTTTATTATAATTATTGACGTCATAACCATTCCTTTAAGTTTTTATAGAGGATTCGTTCTGGAGCACATATATGAATTGTCAAATCAGAAAATTTCAGGATGGATCAAGGATGAATTAAAAAAGTTCCTGATATCTCTGCCGCTTGTCATAGTCATGGTTGAGATACTGTATATATTCCTCAGAAATTTTCCAGGCTCATGGTGGATTTTTGTTACCGTGATCTGGATATTCTTTTCAGTTATTATGGCAAAGCTTGCTCCAGTTCTTATCTTCCCTCTATTCTATAAAAGTGTTCCATTGGAAAATAAGGAAGTTAAAGAGGGTTTGGAATCGCTTGCAGAAGGTACTGGAATTAATATACAGGGAGTTTATAAGATAAACTTAAGTAAAAATACAAAAAAGGCAAATGCAGCCCTTGCCGGTATAGGAAGTACCAGAAGAGTTCTCCTGGGAGATACACTATTAGATTCATATACACCGGCAGAAATTAAATCAGTATTTGCTCACGAGTTGGGTCATCATGTTTACCAGCATATTTGGAAGATGCTGGCCATCGGTACTGTCTCAGGTTTTTTTGGATTTGCATTCTGCCATTTAGTACTGACAAAAGTGATAGTGGTTTTGGGATATCAGAATATACATGACATTGCTGCATTTCCTGCTGTGTGTATGGCACTGGCAGTTTCAGGTTTTATACTATTACCAATCCAGAACGCTATCAGTCGAAGGTTTGAGAGGGCGTGTGATAAATACGCCATTGAAAAGACCAATGATCCTGATGCTTTTATCTCTACAATGGAGAAACTGGCAGAACAGAATCTGGCAGACAGGACTCCAAATAGAGTTGTAGAGCTGCTGTTTTACAGCCATCCGCCAATATCCAAACGTATAGAGATGGCGAAGGAACATGTTCAGTTGTAGCCCCGAATACAATCTCTTTTAGATACTCCACAAATCAATCCTCAAGGCCTGATCCACCGCAATCAATATTTATTGTGTTTGCATTGCCGATCACTCATTCAAGAAAGCGGATACTAGCTGTCTAGATTTGCAATTCAAACACGGAAAAAACTTCCTGTTTCAGGTTTGGACACGCGCAAAATATCTTAAAAAAACTGTTTAAATTACAGACACACTGTATATAAAAAGTACACATTTCGTATATATTTATTACTCACTCCTACTGTCTATAAATATCAATCATTTTAATCATAACTTGTTTTAGTACATGTGTTTGACATTAAAGCATCAGTACAGAGAGTACGTGAGTGTTTTGAGAATAATTAAGATTTTCTTCATGGTATCTGCAAGATTAATAAAAATATTAGTAGTTGGCAAATTATTTGCGATCTCTAAATGCATGGATAATAACTAAAGTTAATATGGAAATAGCCGATAAGCCAGATAGCACATTAGCAAAAGTCCCATTATTTATATTCTGAATAGATCTAGAAAAATATTCGGTATCTTCAGTTTCAGAATATTTAATTGTAAGTCTACCATGAGTTGTAGATTCTGACTCAAGTCAGGAATGATAATTCCTAGACACCCTTTGAAGTCTGTCATTCGACGATTTATAAAAGGCATAACTTGAATATTTAAAAAATTTCCGTTCTAAATCCTTACGAATTTAAGACAGGGTTTTGTAATCCAATAATGTTATCAGGGTAGAGTGGAGATATAACCAGTACGCCCAGGCAAGGAGAATGTTTTATGGCATCACAGGAGATTTTATTAGAGAGCGGAAACAATGAATTAGAGCTTTTAACATTTGTACTTGGTAATCAACCTTTTGGCTTGAACGTTCTTAAGATCCAGTCAATTCAGCAGTATGATGCCTCAACATTAACCAAAATACCCAGGGCTCACCACGCCATGTTAGGCATGATATTATATCGAGAAAAAACCATACCCTTAATTGACCTGGCTGCAGCATTAGAAATGGGAATTGAACATGAGACTAATGAGAATCAGATAGTGATAATAACGGAATTTAATAACGTCGTTAATGGCTTTCTGGTAAGTGATGTCAATCGGATATACAGGCAGAATTGGGAAAACTTTATTCCGCTGGATAGAACTTTAGGACGTGCAGGGAAAAGTATTACTGGCACAATCCGAATTGATGATGCCGATATTATGGTAGTCGATTTAGAGTATATTCTTTCTGTTATCTCACCCAACCTTGCTATTGGCGATATAAATGATGAAACAGCAAATTTGTCAAGCCGGATTTCACGGGAAGAAGTTAATGTGTTCTTTGCAGAAGATTCTAAAACAATACGTAGTAATGTTATCCGCATATTGGATAAAGCCGGTTATAAGAATGTGAGGAGTTTTGAAGATGGACAACAAGCCTACGATGCTTTGGTTGCTATTCGAGAACAGATAGATACAAATGGGTCTGATGCAGCGCAGCTGCCACACGTTCTAATTAGCGACATTGAGATGCCTCAGCTGGATGGATTATCTCTATGTAAAAAAATAAAGACAGATATTCAGCTTGATAAAATAATTGTCATAATGTTTTCAAGCCTTATTAATGCACAGATGTTATTCAAATGCAAGAGCGTGGGCGCAGATGATTCGATTACCAAGCCAGAGATGAATAAGCTGGTCTCCCTGCTTGATGAACGGTGTCTGGGAAACAGTAAAGTACTCTCAGAAGAGTTGGTGCTAGAGCCTTGCTGATAACTCAAAATAGAGCTGATTATTAACTGTAATAGTAGACAATAACATTCGCTCTAAGATTGATAAAATTGATTATTTCTAAAGATTTATTACTTAAAACCGATAAGTTAGATAGCAAGGCATGAGAGACCGATATGCACATGTGATTTAAAAGCTTAGGCTATATGTCTTTCAATTGTATTTTTGTCCGCAAACATCAGTTTTATATAGTTTTTCAGTATAATTTTAGTGCAATCCTGCTAGTGCTTTTACTCAGTTCTTCACTAAAAGTTTTTATTTTTATAGCCAGTTGCTCGGTAAGGAGGAGAATTAAATATTCAAGAATATGTGGAGAGAAGCAGTTGTTACTACTGCCACTGGCTACTAAGGAACAGGGAGATATACTTCTGCACAGATTGGTATTAGTACTAATGAGGGATTGCATACTTTGATAGAGGAATCATTTCTGATTAATAGAATAGTTTTGCACATGGCAAAAAACGAAAGACTTCTTGATGTTCAGTGCGGTGAAGTCAAAGACAGAAAAGCGTTTTATAACCAATACGAAGGAGAAATTAAATGGAAGCAGTTGTAGAGAAAAGAGAAAGATCTGCCCTTGAGGGAAAATTCCTAACTTTCATTTTGGGTAAAGAGATCTATGGCTTCGAAATTCTCAAGGTAAGAGAGATAATCGGTCTCATGGATATCACTACCGTTCCACAGACTCCGGAATACATGAAAGGTGTGATTAATCTGAGAGGTAAGGTTATACCCGTAATAGACTTGAGATTGAAGTTTTCAATGCAGGAAGAAGAGCATACTCAGGAGACATGTGTGATCGTTGTAGAAGTTGAAAACACTTCAATCGGGATCATAGTTGACAGTGTATCAGAGGTGTCAGACATCAGTGGTGGTTCTATAGAAGAGGCACCAAGCTTTGGTCAGGGTATAGATACAAGCTTTATCATGGGGCTTGGCAAGGTTAAGGATAAAATTATAATTCTGCTGGATATAGAGACGGTACTATCGTCAGAAGAATTAGAGATGGTTGGGCAGTTAGCAGAGGAATAGAAGGTGTAATCGGAATTATTTAAGTTGTAATTTAGGAATATATATAATCGTGCGGATTATATATTCCCGTATTTACCGCTACAAACAAATTTAACTTTTAAGGAGGGTTAAATAATGACAGTTGGAAAAAAGTTTATTTTAGTATTTTCTATATTTTTTGTTGCCGTAATAACAGGCGCTTTCTTCGTATTTAATACGATAAGAGAACAGCAGAACGAGAAAGCAGTAGTTAATCTTGCCGGTAGACAGCGCATGCTGACACAGAAGTACTTTAAGGAATACATTAATGAGTTAATTCCTTTACAGGTGCGTCACAGTACGACTAAGGCTGCAGAGATAGCAACTCTCCAGATTGTGGAGGATCGCAAACAGTTCACAAAGAATGTAATTATAAAGCTTAAAAAAGATGGTATCGTCGATGTACATCCTAACAGGGAGTATGCAAAAATTGATGGTGGTATACCTCTTCCGGCAACCTTTGTACAGGAAGTATCAAGTAGAATAAATGAAAAGGGAGTCTACAGTTATGATCTACTTAGTAAGTGGAATATAAACAAAGACAAAGGGTTGAAAACTGAATTTGAAAAAGATGCTTTCAACTACCTGTTTAATAAAGAGGGTAAAGTCTTTCAGCGTTTCATGGTACATAATGGTGTCTTCTCGCTTAGATATGCGACAGCAGATGTTGCAGCAGCAGCAGGCTGTGTAAACTGTCACAATAATCATGAGGAGAGCCCTAAACACGATTTTAAACTTAATGACGTAATGGGCGTCCTTGTGGTAAATATCCCAATTGGTACTGCAAGCCCTGCAACAATTGCATTCTTTGCTGATACAGGTGAAGGTAAATTGGGTGAAGATACTTTCCTCAAGACTAAGAAGGTATTTGATGTAACACTCGCTGCGCTTTTAGGCGGCGGACAGGCACCACTGGATCTTGGAATGAAGAACTTCACTACGCTTCCTCCTACATCTGATCCGGCGATTGTGGCCAAGTTAAACACTGTTAAGTCTCTATGGGGTGCTACACAGACAGAATTGGAGAAACTCAGTCATGTTGAACCAAATTCTGCTGAATATATTGTTGCTTATGGAGCTGCATATAAAAGTATTAATTCAACAATGAAGACTATGAATCAAGCTGTTGGTATATATCAGGCAAATGCAGAGCAGAAAATGTCAATGCTGCTTTGGATACAGGGCGCCTCAGTTGGTATGGTTTGTCTGGTTATTGGGCTTGGTTGGATATTCTTTGCACGTCCGTTGATAAGCTTCCTGAAGGAACTTGTTGCTAAATTGACAGAGGGTTCAAATCAGGTTGCTGCAGCATCAGGGCAGATATCATCTTCAAGTCAGAGTCTTGCAGAGGGTTCATCAGAACAGGCATCATCCCTGGAAGAGACTTCTGCGTCAATGGAAGAGATGACATCCATGACAAGGCAGAATGCTGAAAACTCTAAAGAAGCTGCTAAGATTGCAGAACAGTGCAATAAGAGTGCGGAGACCAGCAGTGGATCCGTAAACGAGATGAATAAAGCAATGCATGATATTAACGATAGCAGTAAGAAGATTGGAGATATCATAAAGGTAATAGATGGTATTGCATTCCAGACCAATCTCCTGGCACTTAATGCCGCAGTAGAGGCAGCACGTGCAGGTGAGCATGGTAAAGGCTTTGCTGTAGTGGCAGAAGAGGTGCGTAATCTTGCACAGAGAAGTGCAACTGCTGCTAAGGACACTACTGAGCTTATTGAAGATTGTGTAAGTAAGGCTGAGGTAGGTACAAAGCTTTCAGAAGAGTGTAAGACTTCATTGACTGGCATAGTAACAAATGTCAAGAAGGTGACAAGTCTGATAGATGAAATATCTGTAGCTTCAACTGAACAATCTGACGGTATTGATCAGGTAGGTAAGGCAATACAGCAGATGGATCAGGTAACACAGCAGAACGCTGCTAATGCGGAAGAGACGGCGTCAGCAAGTGAACAGATGTCTGCACA
>JABGRF010000156.1 GCA_018648405.1 Candidatus Scalindua sp. | reverse complement strand
TGGCGTAGCGCACTTGAATGGGGTTCAAGAGGTCGCTGGTTCGAATCCAGTCGCCTCGACCATTTCCTCACAAAGGTTATTACCTTTTTTGTGACACTTCAAACTGCCATTTGTCCTTCATTGTTGTCAGCTCCTGGAATTCCTACCCAAAGAATAATCTACTAATTTATTACTTTGACTTAAAACAGATATTTACCTATAATTCGGATTTGTAATTTTATATACACCATACATGTATAATATGTTGCAAACGCTTATACAGTCAGGGATTAAATGAAGAATAAAGACAAGAAAACACCAAAAAAAATAACTAAAAATTTAAAAAGCAAGAAGACAAGTTTTTCTATAGGCTACCTACTCCTTTTTCTTGTAGTTTTATACGTCATACAGATGTTCTTGACGCCTAAAGCCGGCGAAATCACTTACAGCCAATTCAGAGAGTATTTAAGTGAAGGAAAGATTGTTGATTGTACCGTAGGAGAAAAAGTAATCAAAGGCCACTATGAAAGCGCGATATCTGAACAAAACAAACCCGTTGCCTTCATCACTGTGCCTGTTCAAGATATCGAGCTGGTAAACGAATTAGAAGATAAAAACGTTAAGTTCAAGGGAGAGGTAGAGAATAATTTCCTGAGGAACATGATTATGTGGTGGGTTTTTCCATTTTTAATTATTGGAATCGCCTGGTTTTTCATATCAAAAAAAACAGGAGGAATGGGAAGCCCTTTTGCTTCGTTCGGAAAGGCAAAGATTAAATTGTATGCCGCAGAAGATGCAAAAAAAACTTCTTTTGCTGATGTCGCTGGATGTGACGAGGCGAAGGAAGAGCTTGAAGAAATAATTGAATATTTAAAGTACCCTCAAAAATTCCAAAAACTCGGAGGCAAGATCCCAAAAGGCGTCTTGCTCATAGGACCACCGGGAACTGGAAAAACACTCCTTGCAAAGGCAGTTGCAGGTGAATCAGGAGTACCTTTTTTCTCAATAAGTGGATCTGATTTTGTAGAGATGTTTGTTGGGATGGGAGCTGCAAGAGTGCGCGACATGTTCGCACAGGCCAAACAGAAAGCCCCTTGCATAGTCTTTATAGATGAACTTGATAGCGTCGGAAGGCAACGAGGCGCCGGCTTAGGCGGTGGCCATGACGAACGCGAACAAACGTTAAATCAACTATTAGCGGAGATGGATGGTTTCACTTCAAACAGTGGCGTAATCATCATTGCGGCAACAAACAGGCCAGACGTTCTGGACAACGCATTGCTTCGACCGGGAAGATTTGACAGACAGGTAACTGTAGATAGACCAGATCTGGTTGGAAGAGAAGAAATTCTGAAGGTACACGCCAGGGATGTTAAATTAGAACCGAATGGAAACCTTAATACAATCGCAAAGCGTACTCCCGGTTTTTCAGGTGCTGATCTGGCAAATGTCATCAATGAGGCAGCATTACTTGCTGCACGTCGTGATAAAAAATTTGTGGAAATGCCGGAGCTTGAGGAGTCAATAGAGAGAGTTATTGCCGGACCTGAAAGAAAAAGCAGGGTAATAAGCGAAGAAGAAAAAAGCATTGTCGCGTACCACGAATCAGGCCATACCCTAGTAGCGGCACTATTGCCTAATACCGACCCGGTGCACAAGGTATCTATTATTGCACGAGGAGCAGCGGCACTAGGCTATACATTACAACTGCCGAGTGAGGACAAATATTTAACAAGAGAGTCTGAAATACGAGACACTTTGTGCGTCCTTCTTGCAGGTCGTGCCGCAGAAGAAGTTGCCTTTAATGAGTTATCTACCGGAGCTCAAAATGACCTGGAAAGAGTAACAAAAATGGCAAGGAGCCTTGTGTGTAAATTTGGTATGAGCAGTACCCTCGGCCCTCAAACATTCGGAAAGCAATCAGGCAATGTCTTTCTGGGGCATGATCTTGTACAGGAGAAAGAGTTCAGCGAACAAACGGCAATAGAAATTGATAAAGAAGTAACTAAAATCATCAAGGATTCTTACGCGAAAGCCAAGTCTATGATTGAAAAAAACAGAGACAAACTTGACCTCCTCGCCAAAAAGCTTGAAGAAGAGGAAGTATTGGAAGCCGAACGAATCCTTGAATTGCTAAACATAAAAGAAGAGAAGAAGAAAACGGCTAAGACGGAAAACGTCTCAGACGAAGGACAGAAAGCCAGCCAATCTGAAGATCATAACTCTGCCAAGAAACCTTCTGGAAGCGAAAAATTAGCGTAAACATTCTGCACATCATCATGATTCTCTAATCTTTCCATAAGGACGATGATCTTCCTGCCTTTTGCCTCATCAAGCTCGATAAGCGTACTTGGTACCCAACTAATCTCAGATGATTCTATTTTTATCCCCTCACCCTCCAACACCTTTTTAACATTATTATAATCCTTTACCTCACAGTCAATTTCATATTTACCGTCTTCTACGTGTAAATCGTCACACCCCGCATCAAGAACGAGAGTCATCAATTCATCTTCCTCAATCTCTCCGGAGTCAACAGCTATCAATCCCTTCTGCTGAAACATCCACGCTACACAGCCCGACTCGCCGAGGTTCCCTCCGGACCGTTCAAAAACCTTTCTTATCTCTGCCGCAGTTCTGTTCTTATTGTCAGTTAATATCTCAGCCATAACAGCAACGCCACTGGTTCCGTAACCTTCGTAAAGGCATTCATAAAGAATTGTATCAGCACTTAACGCTCCTGTACCCTTCTGTATCGCCCGGTCAATATTGTCCTTGGGCATATTCTCAGCTTTAGCACTCTCAATTGCATACTGTAACTTTAAATTCATATCAGGGTTTCCACCACCCTGCCTGGCTGCTGAGGTAATGGCCTTTGCAAGTTTAGAGAATACCTTACCCCTCTTTGCATCTGCCGCTCCCTTTTTATGCTTTATAGTTGACCACTTTGAATGTCCTGACATTACTTATTACCTTCCATTATTTACATATAATTGTTATATTCTTCCTACTACTGAATATTGTTACTAACAACTCTTTTTCCCGACTTCAACATTATTATTGAGTTTTCTACCACTTTTAGAGACTGAACCTTATCGAGCCGGTCACGAATTGATTTCTTAGCTTTTAACTCACGGTCAGTTTCATATCTTAAATGCGGAGGCACTTCTGCCTCTGATTTTTCCCATAAATCTAAGGCGCCTTCCCATTGATTCTGTGCCTTCTCCCAATATCCGAGAGAATAATATACATCTCCTATATGACCCATAATTTCTGGATCTACGGCGAATTTTGATGCCTCGATGAGTTTTTGCAATGCGAGTACTACCTTTCCACTATCTTCTTCTTTTGCTAATTTATAATACGCCCATCCCAGACTATCAAGATATGCAGCGTTCTCAGAATCAGCACTCAAGGCTTTTTTGATCAGATTTATTGCCTTGTCTAATCTTTCTCCCCGCTCAATGAAGAAAAAACCCAGAAAATTATTTGCCTGAGGGTTATCAGGGTCTATTTCTAATACTTTTTCCAATTCTGTTACCACATTCTTATGATTATTCATTTCATAATATATATTGGCAAGCATAAAGCGAATTTCACTTAGAGACTCATTATCTTCATTATTTATACCGTTTGATATTGCCGCTTTCAACACCTCTACCGCTTTTTCATCCTTACCTTTTCTCTGGTAAAGTTGACTTAAAGTAATATATCCTCTCAAGCCCATACTACCTTTGGCGACACTCTCTTCCAATGTCATGAAGGCCTTCTCTCTCTCTAATCCAGCATTCTCATACTCTTTTACTTTATCATAAATATTTGATAAGTTAATACGCATAAGCCAGGCATCAGGATCATACTCAATAAATGATTCGAGCTCTGCAATCGCATTATCATATTCCTCCAATTCTTCGTAACACAATGCGAGATAGAAGCTTATTGGTTCAGAATGAGGACTGTATTGCTTGGCTTTAACAAACTCTTTTACAGCATCCTTAATCCTCTTCGTATCAACATAAATCTGTCCAAGATTATAACGAATGGTAACCGGTTCATTCGTCAATCCTAAATCAAGTATTTTTTCATATATGGTTGCCACATTATCGATGTCTCCTGTCTTTAAATAACTATTTGCCAGCCGAAACAGCATGTCGGACACAAAGCTTTTCTCAACACCATCTATTACAGATGAATTAGCACGTTCGTATTCTGAAATGGCTCCTTTTGTATTACCATCACTCGCGTAAATATTTCCAAGCGTATAATGGATACTAAAGTCATCAGGTTTTAATCGTGCGATTTTTTCAATATGGAGAATGGCTTCATCTTTTTTATTCAACTGGAAGTAGCAGGTAGCCAAATAATTGTGTATCCTTTCGGCATTTGGATCTAATCTCAATGTTTTCTCAAGAAACACAATTGCGTCTTCCCATCGGTGATCCAGCATTAGATAAAATCCTGTACAAAAATCGACATAAGATTCCGTACTATCGTGCAGTAAAATATCATTCTCGCTGTTTTTCGGGGATTTGGCTAAAGTCGTTTTACACAGGAGTGTAAAAGTAGATACAAAAAGTAGTAAAATGATAATTTTTGTTTTCGGCATGCTATACCTCTATGACAATATTATATTTATGAAAGGCAAGGGCATAATGCCTTATTGCAAATTTCATAATCATTTTTATACTCCATGCATAACAGAATTACTATAAGCAGGACAAGGGCAACGTTTTATTAAAGTATCACTTTGTTGAGTGGATATTCAATTATCCCTTCCGCACCAACCCGTTTCAATTCAGGAATAATGTTTCTAACCACTGACTCGTCCAGTACTGTTTCTATAGCATACCCTGCATCTCCTGAAAGCGGAGAAACGGTAGGCGTTCGTAAAGCAGGCAACTTCTCTAATAAGGCATCTAAGCCCTCTTTTGAAATATTCATCTTCAACCCAACCTTATCACGTGCAACGATCGCACCATGAAATAAAATCGCCAGGTTCTCTATCTTTTCCTTTTTCCAGGAATCTTCCCATGATTTGTGATTCGCAATGAATACAGTAGCAGATTCTGTTACGGTATCAACAATGCGCAGTTTATTGGCTCTTAAACTGCTACCGGTTTCTGTCAATTCAACAATAGCATCAACAAGGTCTGGCGTCTTAGCCTCTGTTGCGCCATGCGAAAATTCAACCTCCGCATTAACTCCATTTTCCTCTAGATATTGTTTAGTAACATTTACGAGCTCTGTTGATATCCTCTTGCCCTGAAGATCACCTACAGATTGAATAGGAGAGTCCTCTGGCACTGCCAAAACCCAACGAACTTTTGTTAACTGCTGCTTTGCATAGACCAGCTTCTCCACACACATGACATCTGCACCAGACTCTTCCACCCAGTCCTGTCCCGTGAGGCCTACGTCTATAATCCCTTTCTCAACATAACGAGCCATGTCCTGAGGGCGGATCAATCTTACCGACATCTCATCGTCATCAATTGACGGATAGTATGATCTACTGCTTACATAAACCTTGTATCCAGCATTTTTCATCATACCGATTGTTGATTCCTGCAAACTACCTTTTGGTAAACCAAAACTTAACTTATTCATATTTCCCTCAACATTATCTTCTTTAATTGCTTTTTCTATTAATTCTAAAACGTGCCCACCCTTCCTTTTCCCCTCATCAAGGTAAAAAGATAACGATGGTGTATTCTTCAACTTTAAATGCGAAGCTATTTCAGACTGTATATATCCCTTTGCATGTCTCAGGGCATATAAGATATCCTTTTGTGTCGACTCATCACCCTGGACTGACACATAGACCTTTGCCAATCTTAGGTCAGGAGAAGGCTCTACTCTTGTTAAAGTTGCCAAACTTATCCTTGGATCCTGTAGTTTATACAAGATAACCTTGCTGATCTCCTGCTCAATCAGCCCTTTAATTTTTTCCAATCTTCTCGTCATGATCCTGTATAATTAAAATAAGTCCAGATCATAATCAACTAATTCTATCTGTGAAAAAAAACGGAAGAAATTTATAAGCGAAGATAATGCACTATTAACGTATTGTTTATCTGTTCCCACCATTGCCACACTGATTTCTGAACACCGAAGGTTATCCTGCGAACCTGTTTCAGAAACTGAAACATTAAATTTGTTCCTGATCCTGTCCTTTAAACTTTTAATTATGCGCCGTTTATCTTTTAAGGAACGCTAACTTCTCATCGCAACCTTAATTCATAAACTGCCTACGATCATAATAATTGTTCTTATTCTTAATTTTACTCTGTATTATCTATTTCTTAATCCAAGGTACGTGCTATATGCTTAATTTCATAAGGCTCTATTATATCATCTACTTTTATGTCATCGAAGCCCGCAATCCTAAGGCCACATTCAAATCCAGCTCTAACTTCTTTTGCATCGTCCTTTACAACTCTTAAGGTAGCAATTTTGCCATCGTATAAGACTACGCTATCCCTTATAAGCCTTATCTGTGAATTTCTCAAAATCTTACCACTTTTCACATAACAGCCTGCGATATTCCCCACCTTCGACACCTTAAATAACTTCCTAACCTCAACGCTACCAAGCGTCTCTTCAATCTTGTCTGGTTCCAACAGCCCCTCCAGAGCGGCTTTTATGTCGTTTGTTGCATCATAGATGATCTTATATAATCTAACATCTACACCACATGATTCTGCAAGTATTTTTGCCTTATCTTCAGGAACAACATGGAATCCAATAACTATTGCATCGGAAGCGTCCGCAAGTAAAATATCTGTCTCCGTAATTCCACCAACAGCACTATGCAAGACCCTGGTCCTGACTTCCTTAGTCGAGATGTCTTCCAGTGATTTCTTAAGCACTTCAACAGAACCTTTAAAGTCTGCCTTTATGATCACCTTAATTTCCTTGACCTGACCGTCTTCAATCTTCATATAAAGGTTGTCCAGTGTAACATGTTGACGGCCAGACAGCGCTACTTCACGCATTTTTCTTTCTCGTTTTGAAGCAATTTCTCTGGCTTTTTGAATATCCTTAATATTGTAAAATTTGTCGCCTGCTTCTGGACAAGTTGATAACCCTGATATCGCAACTGGCGTTGACGGCCCGGCTTCTTTTACTTCTTTTCCATGATCATTATATATAGCCCTCACCCTGCCATATGTTTGACCACAAAGGACAATATCACCACGCTTCATTGTCCCCTCTCTCACCAACAGGTTTGCAATAATACCCCTACCTTCATGAACATGCGCCTCCAGCACAATGCCCCTGGCCGGTTTATTAGCAACAGCCTTTAACTCAAGAATCTCGGCTTCCAACAAGAGCCCATCCAGAAGCGTATCAAGCCCGACCTTGGTGACAACAGAGGTTTCAATCATCTGAACCTTACCGCCCCATTCTTCAGGATTCAATTCTAAAGACGCAAGCTGCTGCTTAACCTTCTGCACATTTGCCTCTGGTTTATCTACTTTATTTATGGCCACTAAAATAGGCACATTTGCCGCACGTGCATGATTGATCGCCTCCTCTGTTTGCGGCATCACTCCATCATCTGCCGCAACTACCAATACCACTAAATCTGTAACATTTGCCCCTCTTGACCTCATAGCAGTAAACGCTTCATGTCCCGGCGTGTCCAGGAAGACAACAGACTTTCCATTTGTTTCTATTCGGTAGGCTCCTATGTGTTGCGTAATTCCACCAGCTTCAAAAGAGGCAATATCAGTTTTTTTAATGCTGTCAAGCAACGAAGTCTTTCCGTGATCTACATGACCAAGAAAAGTTACGATAGGAGCCCTTGTCGCTAAATCTTCTTCCCGGTCAACGGCCTCTTCTAGTGAAAATTCGTCTTCATCCTCTTTTGCCTGCTTCAACTCAATCTCAACGCCATAT
>JABGRF010000185.1:1513-8001 GCA_018648405.1 Candidatus Scalindua sp. | reverse complement strand
AAGGTTTTGGTTTCATTGAAAATAAGTGTCTAAAGTTGTAAAAAAAGCTCACCGCAAAGGCGCAGAGAGCGCAAAGTTAAAAAAGATTACAAATCTCTTCTTTCTTTAATTATTATCTGTATTCCCTTTGAAAGCAGGGGGAGTATAAACCTTACTCTCGTAAGGATTCCAATTAATTCGTGAAATTAGTGTTTTCTGCCTTTTCTGAGTTTCTCGTTTTCCTTAGCGGTTAAAATCTTTTGTCTTTTGCTTATTTCCTACATTATAGTTTTTCTTTGCGTACTTAGCGTCTTTGCGGTGAGAAGCCTTTTGCCTTTTTACTTGACAAAAAAATCAACATAATTTACAACGTTACCATTATGAAAGAAATCTTCGTTGATCTCGGTAAGGACAGCTACAATATAACCATTGATAAGGGTATCCTCAATAATATTGGCACCCTCATATCAAAGGTAATCACTCCCCGGAAGGCTATTATTGTAACGGACAAGATTGTAGAGCCACATTATGGAAAAATTGTTCTCGATAGCCTATCTGAATGTAAATTTGATGTCAAGCTGGTTTCACTAGCTCTTGGTGAAGAGCAGAAAACTCTGGCAAAGGCGGAGGAGCTGTACGGGCATCTGTTCGACCATGAGATGGATAGAAAATCTCTCATAGTCGCGTTAGGGGGTGGTGTGTTGGGTGATTTGGCTGGTTTTGTCGCTGCAACATTTATGAGAGGCATACCGTTTGTTCAGATTCCTACTACATTGCTGGCACAGGTGGATAGCAGCATTGGCGGTAAGGTTGCCGTAAACCATCCGAGAGGTAAGAACATGATCGGATGTTTTTATCAACCAAAGGCTGTTTTCATCGATACAGACACTCTACAGACACTACCGAAGGAAGAAATCACTGCAGGAATGGTTGAGGTAATGAAGTATGGTATGATCAAAGAGGCCGCTTTTTTTGAATATATTGATAAGCATCTTACGAAAATACTTGAACTAGATTCTGATGCTTTAGAGGAAATTATATACAACTCGTGCAAAACCAAAGCACATGTCGTAGAGCTTGATGAAACGGAACAGGGTATCAGGGCTATTTTAAACTATGGGCATACAATCGGTCACGCATTGGAGGCTTTGACGTCATACAAAAAATATAGACATGGTGATGCAGTAGCTATGGGGATGATATATGTGAGCAAAATAGCCAGGGCAATGAACCTTGCGGATGAAACCGTAATAAAAAGGCAGGAATCACTGTTCTTGAAATTAGGATTAAGCCTGAAAGACACTGAATTGGATCCTCATGATATTGTCAGTAAATTATATCAGGACAAAAAAACGATTGCCGGGAAACTGAGATTCGTTCTTCCTACCAGGATCGGAAATGTCATAATTAATGACAGTGTAAGTGAACAGACTATCCTGAACGTTCTTGCCGAATAGTTAGTTAATTTACAGGAAAATCAAAATCGGCGGGTAAGAAACCCGCCCTACAATAATATTAATTGTTACACGTAGGTCGGGTTTCTTACCCGACATTTCATATCTGCTATACAAATCATGGATGATTTTGAAGGAATACTTCGTTTAAACATGATAAGCGGTATAGGAACGATAACCTATCGCCGTCTTCTAGATTATCTTGGTTCTGTTAAATCCATATTGGATTGTCCGAAAGGCACACTGGAAAAGATACCAGGTGTAGGGCCTAAAATAGCAGCAAGGATCGTAGCCGGTTCAAAGGCTGCTGATGTTGATAAAGAGATAAAACTGGCAGAGAAGAATAATATAAAGATAGTCCCTTACACAAGCGATCAATTCCCACACAACCTCAAGAAAATCTATGATCCTCCACTGCTGCTCTATATTAAAGGTGAGATAAGGAAAAGCGATACGCTTGCACTTGCTATAGTTGGTGCGCGTAAAAGCAGCTACTATGGTCAGACACAGGCGGAAAGATTTGGAAGGCAGCTGGCACAGGTAGGATTTTGTGTTGTAAGTGGAATGGCAAGAGGTATCGATACTAATGCGCATGCAGGAGCAATCAAGGGGAAAGGCAGGACAATAGCTGTGCTGGGTAGTGGCCTCGGTGTGATTTATCCCAGTGAGAATAAAGAGCTCTCTGAAAAAATTGCTGATAATGGAGCAGTGATTTCAGAGTTGCCCATGACTACACCACCTAATAATCGTAACTTTCCTCCTCGAAACAGGATAATCAGCGGGCTATCACTTGGAGTGCTGGTGGTAGAATCAACACTCAGGAGCGGTTCTGCCATTACAGCAAAATGGGCGCTTGAACATGGTAAAGATGTATTCGCTATTCCAGGTAATATAGATAGCAACTACAGCAGGGGTACCAACAAGCTTATCAAAGATGGTGCAAAACTTGTTGAAGATATAAGTGACATTGTTGAGGAGCTTGGGCCGCTTGCAGAATCTATTCACATAAATGATAGTGAAAAAGTTGCGGACATTAGAAGTCTCACACTGAATTCTAAGGAAAATAAAATATTCTCTATTCTTTCAAGTACTCCTATGGCGATAGATGATATTACCGCAAAATCCGGCTTGCCGCCATCAAATGCATCAAGCATATTAATGATATTGGAAGTAAAGAGGCTAGTAAAACAGCTATCCGGGAAAAGATTTGTGAAGGCGTAGTTATCTATGTAGCTAAGCAATTAGTTTCCTATTGCAAGTCTCTCGGCGAGGGAATGTGGTAAATTGGCTTCTTTAATTTTTGCCATTGTTTTGTGATAGTCATATTCCAGCCTTACGATCTCTACTTCCCATTTGTCATCGTCAAATACAGCAAATGATAGCTTAGGAGAACCATCACGTGGTTGACCAACACTTCCAACATTAATGATCGTCTTATCATCCTTAGATAATGTTGCTTTACTGTTGTTTTCTTGTTTTGAATGATAAGAATATATTCCAGGATGATGTGAATGACCGACAAAGCAGAGAGAATGTTCCATCTCTATCAAACTCGAATATGCATCTCTGGTATTAGAAATATAATTCCATTGTCTTGGGTTGTCTGGTGAAGCGTGGACATACAATATGTTATCATCTACTATCTTAAGTGGTAGTCTCTTGATTGTCTCTTTTGTCTTTTCTTCCAGAATCTCCCTTGTCCATCTGATTGCTTTACGTGCAGAAGTTGTTATCTGATAATCATAATCCGTATTCATAGTCGCATCTTCGTGATTTCCAAGACATATGTTGTCTGTAAGTGAATCAACTATTTTAAAACACTCTTCCGGATTTGGGCCGTAGCCGACAATGTCTCCAAGACAGACTATACGCTTTTCCCCTTCCAGTTTGTCAATGTACTCCAATACACTGTTCAGTGCTTCAAGATTTCCATGTATGTCTGAAATTATGATTATCTTCATTGTATTATTTCTTGAACATTAAGTTTGGATTATATTGAAAATATATACCACAAAGTAAAAGCTGAAAAAACTAAAAACCTATATACGTAAGATTATTTACTTAAATAACAGCTCTACACTAGCTTAAATAATTGTGACATTAAAAAGATGTGGAAAAACGCCCTTGGTCGTGTTATTTATGAATAGTAAGAAATATTTATAATTTAGAAGTTTTTGAAGCAGTTATGGAATTACAGGATCAAAATAAAAAGGGTGATAAGGATCTGTTTGAGGAGTTGTGTAGTGCAATTGGCAGGGAGTTTGTTTTTGATAACATTGAGGAAAGGGAACGTTATTCATTTAATGGTGTGAATGGAGAATCTATGCCTGATGTGGTAATAACACCTCATTCCACGGAGCAAGTATCTAAGATCTTATCAATTGTAAACAGACATAATATTCCGATTTGTACACGTGGGGCAGGGGCCATCTTGTCCGGAGGAGCTCTACCCATCGAAAGTTATATTGTATTGGATCTGAAGAACATGAACAGGATAGTTGAACTAAATGCAAGGGATCTAACGGTTACCGTTGAACCTGGTGTTTGTATAAAAAACTTGCAGGACGAAGTTGCAAAGTCTCGTCTTTTCTATACATCTGAACCTGGAATTTTGGATTCTACAACTATAGGTGGAATAGTGTCAAAATGTACGGGTGGGATGACAGGTTTGAAATATGGGGTAACGCGGGACTATGTTCTTGCCCTGGAGATTGTTCTCCCTGACGGATCTGTTATAAATGCTGGTCGTAAAACGCTAAAGAGTGTTGCCGGATATGATTTAGCCAGATTTTTTGTTGGATCGGAAGAGACTCTGGGCGTATTGACTAAAATAACATTAAAATTACTGCCAATGCCAGAAAAGGCATGCACTATCGTGACACTCTTTAAAGACATAGATAGCGCTCTGAAGACGACAGACTCAATTTTAGTACATAATCATCTGAGTCTCCGTTCATTGGAATTTGCAGATAAAACATGTATTGATGCTGTTAGTGACTTCTCAGAGATGGAAATTCCTGCAGAAGCAGAGGCTTTGTTGGTAATTGATGTAGACGGGAATGAGAAAAATGTGGCAAAGGATATCTCCAGAATAGATACTCTTTGCAAGGAAAACGGTGCATTGAAAACCTCAATTGCGCATACTGATGAAGATAGGAATATACTGTTGGATATCGGCAAATTGATTTCCCCCTCTCTATCTAAGATTACTTCTATGAGGCTTAACGAAGAACTTTCTGTGCCGAGAAGTAAGGTTGGCGGAGTTCTGAAGAACGTTTATGAACTCAGCAAGGCATATTCATTACAAGTTGCTGTGTTCGGGCAGATTGGAGAGGGCCATATTAACCTCAACGTGATTTGTAAGAATGGTGAAACTGTTGAAGTATCTGCTCGGAATCTGGTATCTCAAATATTGAAAGATGTTGTGTCTATTGGCGGCACTGCTAAAACAGTGCTACAGCCTCATGAGGTTGAAATGATGAAAGGCCTGAAGAAGATGTTCGATCCGAAAGGTATCATGAATCCGGGAAGGCTGTTCGGTAACAGCTCTGCTCACCGCAAAGACGCAAAGTACGCAAAAGAAATCTAAAGTTAAAAAATGAAGATTTTTAATAAAACTAAGAAAGAGGTCAATAAACATCAGAAGGCACTTGATGAACTGATCCGGGTTGTAGGGCAGGAGAGGGTGCTCTCTGCAATTGAGGATAGGATATGCTACTCATATGATGGAACAAAACAGAAGGTGCTTCCTGATATTGTGGTAAGACCAGGAGACACAAATGATGTCTCTAATACTTTAAAGATTGCAAACAAGTATGAAGTTCCAATATGCGCAAGAGGTGCTGGCTCAGGACTTACTGGCGGGGCAGTACCGCTTATGGGAGGAATAGTATTTGATTTAAAAAATATGGACAGGATAGTTGAAATCTGCCCTGAAGATTTTGTTGCAACTGTTGAACCGGGTGTGGTCACTAAACACCTGCAGGATGAAGTTGCGAAGTTTGATCTCTTCTATCCTCCTGATCCGTCAAGTGCGGCATTTTCGACTATTGGAGGTAACGTCGCAGAATGCGCCGGTGGGATAACAGGGCTGAAATATGGAGTGACGCGGGATTATATACTTGCCCTGGAAATTGTACTTCCTGATGGATCAGTTATTAACACAGGGGGGAAAACATTAAGAAGCGATTCTGGCTATGATTTGACAAGACTTTTTACAGGATCTGAAGGGACGTTGGGGATCTTTACTAAGATAACGGTAAGACTTATTCCGAAGCCTGAAAAAATCCGTACACTGGCCGCTCATTTCAGTGACAAGGATGACGCTATTGATGCGGCGGATTCGATTATAGACAATAATGTTCTGCCTCGTACACTGGAATTTCTCGACCAGATGACAATAACCGCTGTACGCGGCCATACCGGAACAGATATTGGAGAGGATGTAAAAGCACTGTTGTTGATTGATCTTGATGGTACCGATGAAAGTATCAACCATGAAATGTCCATTGTTGAGAATGTGTGTAAGGAGAGCAACGCGTTCTGGACTAAAGTATCAGAGACAGCAAAGGAGAGAGATGTTATCTGGGCCGCCAGGCGTTCTATCTCTCCTGCATTGTACAATATTGCTCCTCATAAGATAAATGAAGATATCTGTGTGCCCAGAAGTAAGATCAAGGAGATATTACGGCGGGTTGATCAGATTAAAGAAGAACAACCAATCTATATTGCAAACTTCGGGCACATAGGTGATGGCAATATACACGTAAATATAATGTATAACGATGATCCCGGTCAGAAAGAATTGGCAGAGATTGTTGTAAACAAGGTGATGAGGGAAGTAGTGGAACTAGGGGGATCTATCTCGGGTGAACACGGAATAGGAAATAAGAAATCACAATTTATGGAATTAGAAATTCCTCCGCATGAATATGAGATTATGAAAAGATTTAAGAGTTTTTTTGACCCTAAAGGGATTATGAATCCCGGTAAGATGTTTATAAAATAATGCGGCAAGAAATAAATAATTATTCACCGCAAAGACGCAAAGGACGC
>JABGRF010000185.1:0-1413 GCA_018648405.1 Candidatus Scalindua sp. | reverse complement strand
AAGAAAAGAAAACGGGACACAGAGAAAAACAAAATATAGAGTAAAAGCAAAAGAAAAAACATAAAATTTTGGCCACGGATATACACTGATTAAGGGATTAAGGGATTAAGAGATTAGTAATAACCCCTTAAAACTTTGCGCTCTTTGCGTCTTTGCGGTGAGTGTCCTTTTTTACAACTTTAGTTCACTTTAGGCACTTAAAACTTGTTGAAAAATTATGAGTACTGATTGGAAAGAAGAAGTAAGTAAATGTTCTAAATGCGGTAAATGCCAGACTGTCTGCCCTGTTTTTCTTGAAACAGGTGACGAGTCGACGGTCGCGCGTGGACGTATAAGTCTTGCTGAAGCGTTGCGGGATAAACAACTGGTTTACACTGATAAGTTGCGTGATTATGTATATTCCTGCAAAAAGTGTATGAGGTGCAGTACCATTTGCCCTTCAGAGGTTGATTATGAAGTAATCATCTCTGCCTTGCTACGTGGAGTGGCAGATGAAATGGGCATTCCTCTGTTGCCGAAGATAATCTTTCGGTATATCTTGCCCAGAAGGAGGCTTTTTGATCTTATGCTCAAAGTAGGTTCAAAAATACAGAGGTTTATACCCGGGAAGAGGAGGGGCCAGATGCGCCATCTTCCGCTCCTGTTTATGGGTAAGCGGTGGATGCCTACATTGGCAAAGAGAACTGCATTGCAGAAGCTCCGTACAACAAGGAAGCTGAAGAATCCCAAAATGCGGGTAGGGTTGTTTACAGGATGTTTGATTAACTATGTCTATGTGGATATAGCGGAAGCCGTGGTAGACGTGCTTAACAGGATGAATATTGAGGTGGTTATACCTCAAGGCCAACTGTGCTGTGGAACACCATCGTCCACAATGGGTGATTACAAATCCAGTAAGAAACTTGCAGATGTAAACAGAGAGGTCTTTGAATCCGAAAACCTCGATGCAATAGTGAGTGCCTGTGCAACATGCACCAAGAGTATTAAACTGGATTACCTGCGCACGCTGGGTCCTTCATGGCAGCAGATGTCAGATAAAATATATGATATATCGGAGTTTATTGAGAAGTATTGTGGCGATGATTACAAGACTAAGCCTCTTGATGAGAAAGTGACCTATCATGATCCATGTCACCTTATGTGGGTACGTGGTATCACAGATGAGCCAAGAGATATCTTAAAGAAATCTTCTGATTTTGTTGATATGGATATGGCTGGTTCATGCTGCGGCGGCGGTGGGATATTTACCATAATCCATTATGATCTCACACTGAAGATGCTTGAGAGAAAAGTGAACTCTATTGAGAGAAGCGGGGCGGATACAGTTGCGACTAACTGCCCGGGTTGTATCATGCAGATTGCCGATGGCTTTGCAGGTAAAGATTCAAAAGTAAAGACTACCCATTCAATACA
>JABGRF010000146.1 GCA_018648405.1 Candidatus Scalindua sp. | reverse complement strand
GGCGACGCTGCTGTCAACGCCACCGCTCATTGCAATCACTACTCTTTTTTTCATTGTTCTTTAATGTAAAGATGGATTTCTCATATCTTAAAAGGAATTGGAGTAAAACAGAGAAAAAATATAACCAACATTAGCACTCCTACGCATTTGCGTCTAAAATCGAGTGGTGTAAGTGGGTCTTCTGGTGGAGGATGTTTAAATCCAAACAACAATAGCAACACTGCAATAAGGATCCAGCCTTTAAAAACAAATATTGCAAAAAGAAAAAATATCCCTATTCCCACTTTATATACAATGGCACTATGTTTTCCTATTAATGCATAAATGACGTGACCGCCGTCAAGCTGCCCGATGGGCATCAGATTAAGTGCAGTAACAAAAAGTCCTGCCCACCCTGCAAAGGCAATTGGATTTAAGATGATATCAAAACCCTCTGATACCTCGCCTACCATCATTTTTGAAAAGAATGAAAAGAGTATAGGTTCTCCCAATCCTAAATAACTGGTTGCGTCCTTTGGAATAGGTTGAACTTCTGAAAGATATAATCCGATTAGAGTGATTGGAATTGCAAAAATCAGACCTCCTATTGGACCTGCAACACCAATATCAAATAGAGCGCGTTTGCTGGGAATGCGGCCCTTCATCTTGATGACTGCACCGAGAGTACCAAAAAAAGAGGGAAACGGGAGAAAGAACGGCCATGATGCGTCTACGCGATACTTTCTGCACATAATGAAATGTCCCATTTCATGTGCAAACAGAATTACCATTATACAAATGGCGTAACCGAGGCCATTCATTATGTAAGTGGTGCAAAAAGTTGCAATAAATAGGAGGATATTGATCCTTGGTATAGCAAAAAAAGAGGGTGTAGAGAGGAATTTTCCTATAACGCCCCTGGTCGCCTTTAAATAGCTTCTGAATGAGACTTTTTCGTCCATGGCCAGACTGATAAATTAATTATTTTATTCAATTATTATTTGCGATAAACTCAAGCAGATTATAATTTTACATGAAAATATTGTCAAGGCAAAATGAAACAGAAGATTTATGAAAATTGAGTCATTGAAATTATGAATTGGTGTAATTCTGCAATAATATTGATTAACAAGTGCGCCATGCTACAATAGCGTGACGGCACACAAGTGTGCCATGGCACACTTGTGGTTAGTGGTCGAAAGATGCGATTACTAAAAACAGGCCTTAATAATGCGAGAATGAGAATGTGTAAACAGATATGAATTAGATACTTAAGTTGAGAAGTGGGGTGTATGAGTAGGTTAATTCTTTTTTAAACTATTTTGGCATATTGTTTGTCGTTTAAGAAGGTGTTACCACAGAGCATAAAAAACCAATTGTTGCACCTTGAAAGGGTGCAAGGAATGAAACAGAGACAATGGCAAAAATTCTCATAATAGATGACGAAGAAAATATTAGATTTACATTTGAAGACTTTTTCTTAGAAGAGGGATATGAGGTTGCTACTGCCAGAGATTACGGTGATGCTCTTAAAATGATTGACGAATCTGATATTGATTTAATCCTGGCAGATATTAACCTGAAAGGTAAATCCGGTATCGATATCTTGAAGGAGGTTAAGACGAGAAAACTTAACTGTCCGGTTGTTATGATTACGGCAGCACCCGATTTTGATACGGCTTCAGATGCGCTTCGATTGGGGGCTTTTGACTATGTTTCCAAGCCCGTCCAGCTGGATTCGTTAATGCACATAACAAAGACAGCAATGAAGCATAAAGCGCTGGCAGACGAAAAGGAAAAGTACCGTTCAAACCTTGAGGCTATTTTCAAGAGTGTAAAGGATTCAATCATAACTGTAGATAAAGATATGATTGTTATAGAAATCAATGAGGCAGCTGAAAGTATCTGTCACCTGTCTCGTGATTCTATCGGAAAATCATTTAAATCTCTCCTGACACATTGCGAGGGAAGGTGTATAGATGCTCTTGCAGAAACCGTTAATGGAAAAAAACCGATTGAAATATACCATCTGGAGTGCAGGCAAGGATCATGCCCTCAGCAGGTTGTAACCGTTAATACATATCCACTCATTAATAATCAGGGAATATTTAACGGTGCTGTCTTAGTCGTAAGAGACGAAACTCATCTGGCCGGTCTTGAGAAAGAAATGAAAGAGCGCCAGCGTCTTCATAATATTATTGGCAAAAGTGAAAAGATGCAGAGAATCTATTCCTACATAGAAGATCTTGCTGATGTTCAAAGTACCGTTCTGATTACTGGTGAAAGTGGTACTGGTAAGGAGCTGGTAGCCGAAGCGTTACATTACAAAGGAGGACGTAACCATAAGCCTCTGGTTAAGGTAAATTGCTCTGCTCTGTCTGACAACTTACTTGAAAGCGAACTCTTCGGACACATCAAAGGTTCATTTACCGGGGCCGTAAAGGATAGAATTGGTAGATTCCAGATGGCAGATGGCGGCACAATTCTTCTGGATGAAATCGGAGATATGCCGCCTAAGATACAAGTTAAATTATTGAGGGTTCTACAGGAGAAAACCTTTGAACGTGTGGGAGAGTCAACATCTATTAAGGTTGATGTCAGGGTGGTTGCCTGTACAAATCAAGCCCTTCGTGAAAAAATAGAACAAGGTGAATTCCGTGAAGATCTTTACTATCGTCTTAATGTGGTAGAAATATGTGTGCCTCCATTAAGAGAAAGAAAAGAAGATATTCCATTCCTGATAGACCACTTCGTTAAAAAATTCAATAAAAACATAAACAAGGATATTTTTGGTATATCTACGGACGTCCAGAAGGTGTTTATGGATTATTCCTGGCCTGGTAATGTGAGGGAGATGGAACATGCGCTGGAACATGCATTTATCCTGTGTCACCAGAAAACCATTACGCTTAAGCATCTACCGCCAGTCTTTGAGAGCTTCTTTGCAACAAAGACAACTCTTTTCAAGAATGTGGGAGTTGATGAAAAACTGGCAATTATACAGGCACTTGAAAAATCAGCTGGCAACAAAACTATGGCTTCCAGGTTGTTGGGCATTAGCAGGCGCAACATCTATAGAAAGATTAAAGATTACAATATTGAGGCGAAGATCAGGTAGATAGCGCTAATAATATATGTTTTTATAGTGTGCCGTGGCACACATATGCGGGCTCACTATTGCGCCATGGCACAATAGGTTTTCTAGAAATTCAGCTTTGTTCACTCAACCGATACATTGATTAACCTCTTTAGAATATTTGTAAGTTATGTTAATTGCGAGAGTTACTCCGTATCTACATTCTAAATAGAAAATATCAGGCTGTTTGCTGCCATTGGCATATATTTTGATATTATACGATTAGACTTACTTATTAATTAGAGACGTATTTGTAAGGAATCTGAGTAGGTTTTTGGAAATCGAATAAGGGGTTTGTGTTAGATTTTGTACACGCTTTTTTATAAGCTGCTGGTTCAATCACAGAGTGTATGGCAGGGAGGCCAACTTTCAAATGCAGGAAGATAGTAATTGAACCAGCGGCATTTGATTTTTGTAGTATATCAAAAGTTATAAATGCGACAAGCATGAAAATGGAGAATAATTCCTTAGCGATTTTCTCGTCCTGGCAAAAGGACAAAGTATGGCCTCACGCAGTGCCGCAAAGAGAACAAAAACTAAGAGTCGCTGTTTATCTTTTGTGTGAGAATTAGTAATTTACTCAAAGGAATATTCTAAATGACCCAATCCCCCTCCATGTTTTCTCCTCTTCCTCCTTTTCTAAAAGGTGGTTTGTTTGGAGGGGGATTGGGTTGCTCTTTTTTAGGTAGAATTATGGTATCTACTAAAGAGTTAGCTAACGAATAAATAGAAAATCAATATCCTGCTTGTTAATAAGATGAAGAATTCCATTTCAATATAATCAACTTGCTTTTCATCACTATGTTCTTGCATAAGCATTCCGAGGCGTTATCCAGATAATTGTAAATAAAGAATTATTATTGAATGACAACCCTCGGCAGCCGTTCTACCACATCCTTCCCAATAGAGTAGCACTCTGGAATTATCATTAAGATATATATTCAGAACCAGCCAATCCCCTAAATTCTATTTGCTAAAAAATACAATATATGTATAATTCCGACTATCTTTTAACCTCTCGATAGTTGTAAATTCTTACCAGAATTTTGTACCTTCATGGTATCACCAGATAACAGGTTATCCGAGAAGAGTTCTCGGTGTCTTTTGCCCGGGGACTGTCATTCCTGACTTGATACGGAATCTAATACTCATCTAAGTACTTAAAACTAAAGATTCTGAAACCGAAGGTTCTGGATATAGTTTAGGATCTATTCAGAATGACAATATTTCTTAATATTATCTCAATTCAGGGTAAATAACATTTTATCAAACCGGTTATCAGTTCTTTGGAAAATACAGGTAATCATTAAGATGAAAATAAAAAGAGTTGTTTATACATTTCTGGCAGCATGTCTGATACTAATGATCCACACCGCTTTGCTCAAAACGGGTAAAGCGGAAGATCAATCTATCGTTAAAACGCCGGATCTTTCTCATCACCCTGTCTACTCCAAATACAAATTTAATAACGCAGAAAATGTTATCAATCTGGGTGTCCAGCCTCTTTATTCACCAACCGGATTTATCACTGAGGTCATGAAACGTGATGCTGTATTGCGCAAGGATTTGTCAGCGTTGGGAATGGAAGTTCGTTTTTACGCATTTTTCAAGGGAGGTGATGTAAATTGGTTTCTGCGGAAGGGCAATATTGATGTTGGCATAGGAGGTGACATGCCTGCCATCACTGCCGCTGCAACTATGGACACTGTTATTCCCGCCTTAATTCAGCAGGGTTTTACTTCTGTTGTAGCCAATCGTTCCATGTTAATCAGAGAATTACGCGGGAAGAAAATTGGCTACGCCTTTGGCTCTAACGCGCATTACGCACTGTTGAAAGCGCTCTCTTCTGGCAGACTAAGCGAAGATCAAGTCAAACTGATATCCATGGATGTTAATGAGATGCCCGAGGCTTTACAGTCAGGAAAGGTTACCGCTTTTTCTGCATGGGAACCAACTCCTGCTATCACGCTGATGAAGTATCCTGAGAACGTTGTAATCCACCGATATCTGAGCTCCGGGTACATATATTTTACGAAGATTTTTTCTGATAAATATCCTGAAGTTGTTCGGCAGATAGTCGCAGCCGAAATTCGTGCGCTCCGATGGATGCAAAGTAGCAGAGAAAATCTTCTGAAGGCCAGCGAATGGGCTCTACAGGCATCTGAAAGACTAACGATGCAGAAGGTTGAACTCTCTGTAGAGGAAAATGCATCTCTTGCAGAAGATGACATTCTTGGTATCGCCTCTGCACCCATAATTCCACAAAATGATCTTCGTCAAAACGGTTCACTGTTCACAGAATTTGAATTTCTAAAAGCTTTGAATCAAATTCCTGCCTCTGCTAATTGGAAAAAGGTACGTGGTAGCTTTGATCTTCAGATCATGATCGACGTGGTTACACACTCTAAAGAATACAAACTTAATGAATTCAATTACGACATTGAATAAAAAGTGATAATGAGTGATAACGCATCAAATAACAATTTGAACGAACCGGATAAAAAAGAACCCGGTCTCAGTATTCGATCAAAGATGCTCATCTATTTTGGATCGATATTTGTGATAGCCCTGATAATATTTGTATTGTCAGAAACATTTGGAGTGCCTTTTACAAATTTCAGGGGTGAATACAATCAAGAACAATCTGAGGTGTTTCAGCACCTCAATCTGATTGCAGACTTGAAGAAGGAGCGTATTCAGCGTTGGATAGAAGAGCGTAGAGGCGATTCAATGGCACTGTCGGAAAGCAGCATAATAAGAGCTAATATCGTAGCGCTTATGCCTGAGATTAACAGAAATGTTGTTAATGGTGTCTATGGAAAAGGACTCTTTGATAAATTACAGAAGAAGGAAGATTACCAGGTACTCACGCAACATCTGAATCTGGTTAAAACATCATACGGTGTATATGATAAGATACAAATTACCGACGCCGCAACTGACACAATTATAGCCTCCACCGATAGTGAAGATCTGGGCGTGGATATTTCTCAGCACGACTCCTTATCCAAAATCCTTCATCAAGGCTATAATGAAGTGATAGACATTGGCAAAGATCCTTCGAGTGGCGTTCTTAAACTATTTATTTTTCGTGCTATTGATCTGTATGGTGTTGATGAGATCTCTGCAGTACTCATAATGCATATAAACCCCGAAGATTTTATAAATTCCATGCTCCATACAGGCGGGGGTCTGGGCAGGACCGGTGAGGCGTTGCTTATTAACCAGGATGTAAGAATACTCACAACACTCAAACATCCACTGTCAAATGGTGCTATTGCCATGCCTTTGGAATATCAGATTAAGGCTGAGCCCGCCATACTTGCCGCACAAGGGCAGGAGGGTATTATTATGACAGAAGATTATCGTGATAAGGCCGTTCTGGCAGCATATCGGCATATCCGTATCACGTCGGAACTGGGATGGGGGCTGGTAGTCAAACGTGATCAGGCAGAAATTTTTGCACCTCTACGAAAGAGTATTTATTATCGCACTATCATCGGCACTTTCTGTGCTTTCATGATGATGGGATTAACAATCGTAATCGCACGAAACCTTTCACGCCCAATCCGTCGCCTGAGCAGAGCCGTTAGGGATGTAGAAAAAGGTGATCTCTCTGTTCGAATGTCAACGACCTCATCGGATGAGGTGGGTGTTCTGGCGTCAGCCTTCAACTCTATGATTCGTCAGGTTCAAAATTGGAACACAACCCTTAGTACACAGGTGAAATCCCGCACTGCTGAGCTTGAAGCAAAAAATGTTGAATTGGAAAGATATACCTATACCGTTTCCCACGATTTGAAAAGTCCTCTGATAACCATAAAAGGTTTCCTGGGCATGTTAGAGAGAGACATAATTAAAGGAGATGCAGAACGTGTTAAGAACGACATGAATCACATACATAGTGCGGCTGACAAAATGAACCAGCTTCTGGATGAGCTTCTGGAACTGTCCAGAGTGGGGAAAGTAGTAGGCATAAAGGAAGAGGTTTCATTAAATGATCTGGCAAACGAGGCCTTGAATCTGGTTGCAGGACAAATTAATAAGCTGGGGATGCAGGTAGAAATTGCTCCTGATTTGCCGGTAATATACGTGGATCGAAGTCGCTTCGTGGAGGTATTCCAAAACATTATTGACAATGCGGTAAAATACATGGGCAAACAGCCGGAGCCGCATATTGAAATAGGGTCTAGACAGAAAAACGGAGAAGATGTATATTACGTTCGCGATAACGGTATGGGTGTAGAGCAACGCTATCACGAAAATATCTTTGGACTTTTCAATAAGCTGGATCAGTCAAGTGAAGGAACAGGGATAGGTCTGGCTATTGTTAAACGTATTATAGAAGTACACGGTGGGAACATATGGATAGAATCTGATGGTAAAGACAAGGGAACTATTTTTTATTTTACAATTGCTAAGAAAGGAGATATATCCCAGCCATGACAGATAGCAAGATTAATGGAGAACCTGTTGACGTTTTACTTGTTGAGGACAATATAGCGCATGCCGAACTTGTAATACGCAGTTTCGATGATCATCGAATAGCAAATAAGATTCACCATGTCTCTGACGGTGAAGAGGCTCTCAATTATCTGTTCAGAAGGGAAGACTATGCTGACCCGGTAAAGAGTCCCAGGCCACATGTAATCTTTCTTGATCTCAGGTTGCCTAAGGTTGACGGTCTGGAAGTATTGAAGGAGATAAAGTCTACCAGGGAGATGGAGAAAATACCAACCGTTATTTTTACTACGTCCAGTGCGGAATTGGATGTGGCAAAAGCATATGAATACCACGCAAACAGCTATCTGGTCAAGCCGGTTAACTTTGAGAAGTTTAATCAGTTAATGGATGATATAGGTTTTTACTGGCTGGCATGGAATCATCATCCATGGGAAAGTTGATATTCATGCTTTGGCAAA
>JABGRF010000231.1 GCA_018648405.1 Candidatus Scalindua sp. | reverse complement strand
ACGAGAGAAACAGCCAACCGGCAAAGGACGTTCTTACCAGACCCAGAAGGTCAGATCAACATGCGGCTACTGCAGTATCGGTTGCCAGATCGATATCCATGCTAATCATCGAGAAATAAATAAAATAACCTCAGAAGTAGGATCTACACCAAACAACGGTAACCTGTGCATGAAGGGCAGGTTCGCCTATGACTTCGTAAATCATCCGGACAGGCTGGATTCTCCTATGGTAAGAAGGAATGGAAATCTTGAGAAAGCAAGCTGGGAAGATGCGTATAATGTCATTTCAGAAAATCTAAAAAGTATTAAGAAAAAACACGGTGCAGATTCAATTTCATTAATAAGTTCAGGGCGGTGCACAAACGAAGAGAATTATCTCATGCAGAAATTCGCCAGAACCGTAATTGGAACAAACAATATTGACCAATCAGAAACAGAATGCCACGCGCCAACGTTACATGCACTGAGAGATACCCTTGGCTTAGGTACCACAACTAATTCAATTGAGGAAATCTCAAAATCTGATGTTATCTTTGTGATTGGTGCAAATGTTACAGAGTCGCATCCTATAATAGGACTTGAGATAAAGAAGGCACTCCGTAATGGTAAAACATTAATTGTTGCAGATACACGTAAGATATGGCTGGCTAAGAAAGCCCAGACCTTCTTAAATCTCCAACCCGGAACAGACACCTCTCTTATTAACGCCATAATTGACGTAATCATCAAGGATAAACTCCACGATGAGAAGTTTATAGAAAAAAGAACAGAAAATTATAAAACAGTTAAAAGCTCTATTGCAAAAAACAATATTAAGAAAACTGCAAAATTAACCGGTATTTCTCAAGATGCAATTGAGGAAGCAGCCAGAACTTACGCTAACGCAGAGAATGCCATAATATTATATGGAAACGGTATAACACAACATAGATCAGGAAATGATAATGTAAAAAGCCTCGTTAATCTTGCATTGCTGACAGGTAATATAGGTAAAGAGTGTTCCGGAATATATCCGCTTATGGGACAGAACAACGGCCAGGGAGCTTTCAACATGGGAGCACTGCCCGATTTCTGTACAGATTTCCAACCTGTCTCAGACATTACGGTACGTAAGAAATTTGAAAAAATTTACAAGACTAAGTTACCTAAAAACAAGGGATTAAAAATAAGAGAGATGTTTGATGGCGCGTACAAAGGCAAGGTCAAGGCTATGTACGTTATGGGCGCTGATCCATTGATGAGTGAGCCTGATACGACAAGAGTGAAAAAGGCATTAGGTAAGCTGGATTTCCTGATAGTACAGGATATATTTATGTCTAATACTGCTCAATATGCTGACGTAATACTACCGGCAGCCTGCTTTGCTGAAAAGGATGGTACATTTACCAATATCGAAAGACGTGTTCAGAGAATAAGAAAGACCGTTGAAGCACCGGGTAAGGCCAAAGCGGACTGGAATATAATATCTGAACTTTCTACCTGCATGGGATATCCAATGAATTATAGCTCACCGGAAGCCGTCTGGGAGGAGATCAGGAAAGTTTCACCCAATTTTGCCGGAATCAATTATCAAAGACTCAATAATGGTGGAATACAATGGCCATGTCCGAAAACGAACCACCCCGGTACAAAATTCCTGTATGAGAAGAAATTCCCTAATGGAATGGCAAAGTTCTCCTCAACAGATAGCAAACTGTCTCTTGAAAAAGCTGACAAGAGTTACCCGTTTATTCTCAGTACAGGACGTACTCTTTACCATTTTAATAGTGGTAGCATGACTCACAGGGCGAAAGGAAGCATCCAGAAACAACCCTATTCATTTGTTGAAATATCACAGAAGGATGCCGATGATGTCGGGATAGAAAATGGAGAAATGGTCAAGGTAACGACAAAACGTGGCCATATATCTCTTTCCGCAAATATCTCAGACAGAGTTATGCCAAAGCAGGTCTGGATTCCATTCCACTTCATAAGTGCCCCGGTAAACTTACTCACAAAAGACCCTTGCAGCACCTCACGTTCAAACGGAAATTCAAACTTGATGCCAGAATACAAAGTCTGCGCTGCTAAAGTAGAAAAAATACAATAGCAGAAGGTAACGATCGAAGCGCAATAAAGCCGCAATCAAGTTTGAAGTGCCTTAAGTGAACTAAAGTGCCTGAAATTAGAAAAGTATTTTTCCACAACTTTAGCTCACTTCAAACTTTAGACACTTCTAACTTTTTCTGAGACTCAAAAAACTTTCTAAAAAAAGGATCTCTACTTCTTTTGAAGAAGGGAACAAAAGAAACAGGTAAAACTATTTTATGAAGAAATATGATTTATTAATTATTGGCGGTGGTCCCGGTGGTTATGTTGCCGCGATTAAGGGTGCGCAACTGGGACTAAATGTGGGGCTGGTAGAAAAGGATAAAGTCGGAGGTGCCTGTTTACACAAAGGCTGCATACCCACAAAGGCGCTGATCCAATCAACCCACTTGTACGAACTCTTTAAAAGGAGCAAAGAGTTCGGTATAACCGCTGAAGGTGTCAGCGTAGACTTCAGTGAATTTCACAAGCGAAAGAAAACAGTAGTAAAAAAACTATTTGGCGGAGTCGAATATTTACTCAAAAAAAATAAAGTTGATCTTTTGAATGGCACCGGACAGATAGTATCTCCTGATAAAGTGCTGGTCAAGGACGGCAACAAAAGCAAAGAGGAAATATCCGCAAAGAACATCATTATCGCTACAGGTTCTTCGCCGGTAGTTTTCAAAGGACTACCACATGATAAAAAAAACGTATTAACAAGTGATGATATTCTGGAACTGGAAGAGATACCGTCCTCACTCATCATTATTGGAGGCGGTTCAGTAGGAATCGAATTCGCTTATATTTACAATGCACTCGGAAGCGAAGTGACCGTAGTAGAGATAATGGACGAAATCCTTCCGACAAGCGACAAGGATGTAGGAAGCGCATTGAGAAAAAGCCTTGCGAAGAGAGGCATCAAATTCCTTACCCAGACAGAACTTAATTGTATTGAAATAAAAGAATACGCGGTTGAGACAACGGTTAAAAAGAATAACGGAAATAGTGACAGTAATACGGAAATACTTCAAAGTGAAAAAGTCCTGCTTGCCATGGGTAGAAAACCTGAAACGGAAGATTTAGGATTGGAAGCCCTTAATCTTGAATATAATGGAAGGTTCATAAACGTAGATGAAGACATGCAGACAAACCAACCTGGCATCTACGCAATTGGAGATATTACCGGCCCACCGCTGCTTGCTCATCTAGCATCTGCACAGGGCCTGCTAGTTGCGCACAATATTGCAGGCGCGGATTACCCGCCAATAAACGAAAATACCATCCCGAAAGTAACCTATACTAATCCTCAGGTAGCGAGTGTCGGCATGACTCAGGAAGAAGCCGAGCTGGCAGACTATGATCTTAAAGCTGCCAGATTTCCATTCATTTCAAATGGTAAAGCTCAGACAATAGGTGAAGAAGAAGGCTTCATAAAAGTCATTACCGATAAGTCAAGCGGCGAGATTCTGGGTGTACATCTGATAGGCCACGAAGTTGGTGAATTGATAGGTGGCATGTCCCTTGCCATGAACCTTGAAGCGACAAATTTGGAAGTCAGCGCCAACATGTTCCCGCACCCAACCATTTCAGAAGTGTTCTCCGAAGTTTTCCATATGATTGAAGGCAAGGCGATACATATCTGATAATATATTTTGAACACGGATTGTTTTTCGCTTACAGTAGACTATATATATCAACAAAAGGAATCATAAAAGAATTTACGATATGCACAACACACTTAAAAAGGTATTCGGATTTCAATCCTTTCGCCCTAATCAGGAAACGATAATCAAGAACATCCTGGAGAAGAGAGATGTTTTTGCTGTGATGCCTACCGGGGGTGGAAAATCGCTCTGTTATCAATTGCCTGCCAGGATGATGAAGGGAACTACTGTTGTTATAAGCCCACTGATCTCACTTATGAAGGACCAGGTTGACGCGGCTATTGAAAACGGAATGTCAGCGGCATTTTTAAACAGCTCTTTAAGCACGCAGGAGATGTCTGCCGTGTATAAGAGACTGAAAGAAAACGACCTGGAGCTGCTCTACATTGCACCGGAGCGCTTTGCTATGCCAGGTTTCCTTGAAATGCTGAAATCTCTTCCCATATCGCTTTTTGCAATAGACGAAGCGCATTGTGTTTCCGAATGGGGACATGACTTTCGACCTGATTATCTGAGCGTCTGTGATCTTACTCGAACCTTTCCAGACATCCCTGTATCCGCATTTACGGCAACAGCAACGCCGAAGGTCCAGAAAGATATTATCAGCAAAATAGGCCTAAGATCTCCACACATTATCCGCGCGTCATTTAATCGTCAAAATCTATTTTACCATGTAAAGAGCAAGGCAGGATTAGAAGAGCAGATAATGAAATTCCTTAAAGAGCATGCAGACGAACCAGGCATAATCTACCGCACTACACGTGACTCGGTTTCCGTATTAACTGAGTTTCTGGTAGAGCAAGGTATAAGCGCACTTCCTTATCATGCAGGATTGAGCCCTGAAGTACGCAAAAAAAATCAGGAGGCTTTCAGCAGAGACAGGGTTACCATAATCGTAGCGACGATTGCCTTCGGGATGGGAATAGATAAATCAAATGTTCGCTTTGTTATCCATGCTGATTTACCTAAGAACATTGAAGGCTATTACCAGGAAACTGGTCGTGCGGGTCGCGATGGAGAGACGGCTAATTGTCTCCTCTTCTTTGGCAGACAGGATATCCCCAAGATCAGGTATTTTATAGATCAGATACCCAATGAAAATGAGCGGTCAATTTCCATGGACAAACTGAATAAGAGTGTTAAGTATGCTTCACATAATGTATGCAGGCGCAGACAGCTCCTAGAGTATTTTGGCGAGAATTATGCAGAGGAGAACTGTGGGGCATGTGACATCTGTATGGGTAATGTTGAGAAGGTTGATATAACGATTGATGCACAGATAGTGATGTCAGCGATATCAAGGACAGGCCAGTATTTTGGTACGAAGCATATTATTGATATTGTTGCCGGTGCTGATACAAAGCGTATTCGAGAACTCCAGCATAATGAAATCAAAACCTATGGCGCAGGTAAACACAAAGAAAAAAAACATTGGCAATTCATTGTCGATGAGCTTCTGGCACAGGAAGCTATTGCACAGGATGGAGGTCAATATCCGGTTTTGGTCCTGACAAAGAAAGGTACGGATATACTTTTAGGCAGAGAAGGGATTGAGGGGTTAAAGAGAGAAGAGATAAAGAAAAAACCTAAAGCGTTCAAAGTTAGTGGATTTGAGCCTTATGATGAACCTCTTTTTGATAAACTTCGTGTTCTTCGAAAGAGACTTGCAGAAGAACATAAGGTGCCTCCATACATAATTTTTTCAGACATGACGCTTCATGAAATGTGTATTTACTATCCCTCAACATTGGAGGATATGATAACGATCAGTGGTGTCGGTGATACCAAACTTGAGCGTTACGGTACTGACTTTACAAAGGAGATAAAGGCACATCTTGATGTAAATCCTGATATTTCAATCCCGGAGAGAAAACCTGTTGCTATACCGGTGAGTACACCACAGCAAAAAGCTAAAGGAGGAACAATCGAAAAAACCTATGACCTTTCCAAGGAAGGGCTTTCAATAAAGGAAATTGCAAAAGCCCGCAACCTTGCAACTTCCACTATCACGGGACACCTTGAAAGTCTGATTAAGGATGGCCGTGACATTGCAATAGACCGCCTCATTGATCCAGCCAAACGTAATACAATCGAAGAGATGTTTGTAGCTCTCAAGACGTGGAATACAGGACCCATTGTTGAACATTCCAAGGGCACCGTAAACTATGATGAAGCAAAACTGGTAAGGGCCTGGATCTATGTCCAACAGAAAGTATGATAGCATGGCAACGATCTCACCCACCCTCTTCAGGACTCAACCTGTTTGTTGATAATTATTTTACCCATTAATAGAGACTCTAGCCTAATTAATATACCAACTAATAAACAAAGGAGTGATCAGCGGAATGGCTGAATGGGGCGACAAATATAATACCAAAACATAACTGCGCCGCTATCAAGTCAATTATTCAGAGACTCAATAGAGACGCAGCATATTTACGTTACAAAACTTGGTTCATAGTAATAGTAGTTTCTTTTCGAAACAAACGATTACTAAAAACCCTTGAAATGGTCTTCATGTTCTACAATCCTGTTTTCACCCATTGGAATCAACGCTTCAAGGTCTTTATTTGCACCATTGCCATTGCCACCCGGCTTAACCTTACGCACCTGTTCCACTTTCTTAGCTTTTGGAATATATTGAGAAGATCTACTTCTTGTTGGTCTCTTCTCAATAGTATGCGATTCTCCACTGCCAGTACCTCCAACCAGTGATGCCAGGGTATTGATCTGATCCATTAGATTTTCTGTCTGAGCAGACATCTCTTCACTTGCAGATGCCGTCTCCTCAGCATTAGCCGCGTTCTCCTGCGTTACCTGATCCATCTGCTGTATAGCGTTATTCACCTGACTTATTCCTTCTGACTGCTCCACCGATGCGTTTTTTATCTCCGATGTCAGGCCTGTAGCCTTTTTGACGTTCTTTACAATATCCTGTAAAGCATCTCCGCACTTACCAGAAAGCCTGGCTCCATTATCTGCTTTGGTCACACAGTCTTCTATCAGCTCTGTAGTGTCTTTTGCAGCAGATGCACTCCTCTGCGCCAGATTCCTCACCTCTTCCGCAACAACAGCAAAGCCCTTCCCATGTTCTCCTGCTCTTGCTGCCTCTACCGCCGCGTTAAGAGCGAGGAGGTTTGTCTGGAACGCTATACCGTCTATTACCTTCGTAATCTCCGCTATCTTCTTGCTTCCCGTATTTATCTCGTCCATTGCTGTCTTCATCTCTTCAACCGTATTGTTGCCATTCTCTGCAGAAGAACTACACATGTCTACCAGTTTGGCCGCCTCCTCAGCATTGTCTGCATTCTGCTTCGTCACCGCAGACATCTCTTCCATTGACGCAGATGTCTCCTCTAAAGAGGATGCCTGCTCTGAGGAACCTTCTGCAAGGCTCTGGCTTGATGATGACACTTGTCCGGATGCTGACGCTATCTGCGATGAACAATCTGTAAGACTTTCAATCATGTTCTTGATCACCGTAGTAACATTACCCGTAATCCTGGTAACTAAATAACCTATTCCTACAATAAGTACCAGCATACCACCTGCTAATTTGAACATACTTGCTCTTAACGAAGCGACAGACATAAGTGCCTCTTCTTCGTCTATCTCGGACATAATAACCCACTCCACATCTTCAATACCTACTGGTGAGTAAGCACTCAGAACAGACACGTCACGATAATCAGGAAAGATCTCTACATTGGTATTGCCTGCAACAGCTGCACGGGTACCTTTCGTCTCTACTTTCTGCAGAAGTATCGTACTCTCCTTTGCATTAATCTTGTCCAACACTCCCTGATCGGTACCAAGGCTCTTCATCATTGCGTTATATCCTTCTTTGTCTTCTATAAGAAAACGTGACTGGCTCCTCATGGCAAGATCCTTACCGATAAGATATGTCTCTCCACTGTCACCTAAACCTACATTCTTCCAGTCACTATCGGAAGTCATGACCGCATTAATCTTATCAATCGGCATCTGGAACAGCAGAACACCTACTTTTTCCGTACCGTCAAATATCGGTGATGCTATAAAGCTCGCCGCTCCTTCGTATGATGGTGCATAAGGCTCAAAGTCAATAAGCTTTACGTAATTAGGATCGCTACTGTTGCTTGCATCACGAAAGACCCTTCCAAAATTGGTACTTGCATAAGGCCCATCTTTCAAGGATGTTGTGTAATCCAGCTCCTTGAACACAGAATAGACAATATCACCACTGTCAGGGTCGACAAGGAATATATCATAGTACCCAAACTGGTCCAGGAAATCCCTGATAGCAGGATGGTATTTGGCGTGGAGTTTACTGTAAGAA
>JABGRF010000125.1 GCA_018648405.1 Candidatus Scalindua sp. | reverse complement strand
TATCCAAATTTGCATCTTTAATGTATGGCTG
This sequence comes from Candidatus Scalindua sp., assembly GCA_018648405.1. Lineage (GTDB taxonomy): Bacteria > Planctomycetota > Brocadiia > Brocadiales > Scalinduaceae > Scalindua. Next base: position 8,439 of record JABGRF010000125.1, on the reverse strand, counting down.
TAATTCACTGACAAGGTCTCCAACCGGCAGATTTTGAATATATTTGCTATTCATCCAGTCAAGCTTAGTAAAATCAAACTGTGAACTGGTTTTATTAACTCGTTTCAGAGTAAACTTCTCAATCATTTCCTGCCTGGATAACAGTTCCTGATCGTGACCCGGCGACCATCCAAGAAGTGCTATAAAGTTGACTATAGCGTCTGGCAAGTAACCTTTTGCGCGATAATCTGTTACAGATGTTGCCCCGTGGCGCTTACTCATGCGGGAGCCATCCTCTCCAAGAATCATTGGAATATGCGCAAACTTTGGCAAGTCAAAACCCAATGCTTTGTAAAGGGCAATCTGCCTTGGCGTATTCGATAGATGATCATCTCCCCGGATAATATGTGTTATTCCCATTACTCCGTCATCAACAACACATGCAAAATTATATGCAGGAAAACCATCTGCTTTCTGTATAACGAAGTCTTCAAGAAGAGAAGTGTCTGATTTTATGTTTCCATGAACCATATCATCAAAACCGGTAAGCTCATCCGTAATTTTAAAACGTACGGCCCTTCCTTTTTCGGGATCATCTACATAAAAAGCTTTGCCATCCTTCAACAATTTTTCTACGTGTTCGTTGTATACTTCAAGTCTTTCGCTCTGATGGTATGGACCCTCATCCCAATCTAAACCCAGCCAGGTCATACTATCCAGGATTGCCTGAGTTGCCTCTTCGGTAGAACGCTGCCTGTCAGTATCTTCAATCCTCAAGACCATTTTCCCGTTATTGTGTCTGGCAAAAAGCCAGTTGTAGAGGGCAGTTCTCGCTCCTCCAATATGCAGAAAACCGGTGGGGCTGGGAGGAAATCTCACTTTTACATTTGAATCCATTTGCATTACCTCTAAAACATAAGTCCCGATGTTTCTTTAAAACCGTACATTATGTTCATGTTTTGAACTGCCTGTCCGGCAGCCCCTTTTATTAAGTTGTCTATACTCGATAAGATTATAACACGTTCGTCAACTACTCTGATTGCTATCTCACAAAAATTTGTATTAGCAACGTCTTTCGTTTTTGGAAGTTTGTCATCTTTTTTTACCCTGACAAAGGGTTCTTTTGAATAAAAATCGTTATACATTGTTATGATCTCTTCACGAGAACCTTTCTTTTTGGTTTTTGCATACGTTGTACACAGAATGCCCCTGTTCATTGGAATTAAATGTGGCGTAAAATAAACCTTCGCCTCTGATTTTCCAATCAGAGAAAGTATATTTTCAATTTCAGGCATATGTCGGTGTTCACCCACATTATATGCCTCAATATTCTCATTACATTCACAATAATGGGTCCCCTCTTTAGGTTCACGTCCTCTTCCGGAAATTCCGGATTTGGCATCAATGATTATATCATCAGTGTGAACGTAACCATTTGATATTAATGGAGCTAAGCCAATAATCGCAGAGGTAGGATAGCATCCTGGATTTGCGACTAAATTTGCTTTTTTAATCTTTTCTCTGAATATTTCCGGAAGGCCATAGACCGCTTTATCCAGATTTGATGGATCAGTATGTTTAGTATCGTACCATTTTTCGTACGTAGATTTTTCCTGAAATCTATAATCAGCGCTCAGATCCACTACTCTTATTCCAGCATTCAGGAATACGGGAACATACTGCATGGCTATTACAGGAGGAAGTGCAACAAAAACTATATCCAGATCCTTTGGTAAATCATCCAGAACCATCTGAGAGCAAGGCATATCTAGCGTATTTTCTAAAGCAGGAAAAATGTCAGAAATTTTGAAATCACCTTCTCTTCTGGTGCCAAGATACGATATCTCCACATCAGGATGACGCAATAATATTTTTACTATCTCTAGGCTTGTGTATGCTGTTGCTCCAATGATTCCGACTTTAACCAACAACCTTCTCCGTTTTTCAAGGTTTAAACGCCATAACTTGTTAAGATACCGTTACTTTTGGATAATAACAACCCTTTGCAAAAACGTCAAATCCAAAATTAACTGTTATTTTTTCTAGAGTTAAACAGTAACATTTTTCAAAATTTTATTATCCTTTGTTAATAATTTCACTTTTGTTATCTATAATAGAATTAAGGGTTTACTGATTAAATAGTTTGACAAGATATTCTATTTATGATTAAATCGCCATGATAATTTGGAAGGGTTGTATCATGGGGTGTGGTATTGTCTATTGCAGTTGCAAGGGTTCAAAGCTTTGCTCGGGTTAGCAAGTTTGCTTTCACCGTAACATTAATTATAGCTACTGGTTAAACCCCAATATCTGCAACTTACAACCGAGCTTAATCAAATTCATAACAAAGCCTGAATATTAGGCAAAGAGCTAACTAATTAAAATAAACTAGGAGACAGTAGTTTGTACGAAGAATATTGGGGAATTAATACGCTTCCTTTTGAAAACGTTCCTGACCCTCGCTTCTTATACCGTTCGGCTCAGCATGAAGAAGCCTTAATGAGGCTTTTATATGTAACAAAATCTCAGAAAGGAGCAGCAATGCTAACCGGTGAGATCGGCTGCGGAAAGACTACCCTTAGTCGGGTTTTTATTCAGGAGCTTTCAAGTGACGAGTATGAAATAGGGCTTATTGCCAATCCGTGCCTTTCTCCAACTGACTTTCTAAAAGAAATACTTTATCAATTAGGTGTTGAAAAGTCAGTTGAAGACAAAACTGAAATGCTTCACATGCTTAATGAGAAAATGCTGGACAATCTAAATAAAGGTAAAAAAACTATAGTTGTAATTGATGAAGCCCAGGCTATAGACAGCGACACAACTCTTGAGGAGCTGAGGTTACTTTTAAACTTCCAGCTAAATGAAAAATTTCTAGTTACATTAATACTAATTGGGCAACCCGAACTTCGGGAAAGGGTAACAAGCATAAAGCAACTTGATTCACGAATTTCCATAAGATACCACTTAAAGCATCTTGACCTAAATGATACAATGAGATACATAATCTTTAGATTGAAAGTTGCCGGTTTAAAGAAAAACATAATTACTAAAGAAGCTATTGAGAAGATTTACTCATACACTAAGGGTGTACCGAGAGAGATTAATAACATTTGTGACCTGGCCCTTCTTGATGGCTTCAGTACTAAAGCCGAGCTAATCAGCACCAAAATGATTCAAAAGTTAATAGACGATACAAAAACATAAGAGGCCGTAAATTATGGGGAGACTATCAGATTTAATCAAACAGGGTAAACTTCCGGAAAAAAAGCAGAAGGATGAAGTTAGAATACGAAATCTGGAAAGCCTCAAGGAAGAAGAAGTAGTAGAGATAACACGAGAAGACGAACTGCGCTCCGAAGAGGTAATAGATATGGACCTGCCTACTGAGACCGGAGGTGCTGAAATTAGCGAGATGGATCTGCCTACTGAAGCCGGAGGCGCTGAGTTAAGCGAGATGGATCTGCCTACTGAGGGAAAGGATGAAGGGCAACTTGATGTACCTGACATAGGATCACTGGACGATATTTTGCTGCCAAGCGAGGATGAACTTGCCGCTCCTTCCAGCGATGAACTGGAAGAGCAAAAACGAATAGATAGTTTATATACAGGTATTTACAATTTTGTTGAAGGAATTCTCGGAAGCTTAAAAAGCAAAAAAAGATTCACCATAGAAAAAGGATTTGAAATTGTAAAGGACATAGTACAAACTGAGAAAGCAGCCGATATTCTTTATGGAAAGGCAGTACAGGGCAAAGGCATTCCAGACAACCTCGCAGCACATTCAGCTAACGTTTGTATTTATGCTTTACTATTGGGAAGAGGTGCAGATTATTCTGACAAGCAACTGATTGAATTAGGAATGACGGCTCTCCTTCATGATATAGGCAGGATTTTTGTGCCAGGTGCAATCGTTGACAAAAAGGGTAAACTGACAACTTCCGAATTACAGCAAATCAGAAAACACCCATATTATACTTTTAAAATTCTCCAAACCCTTGGGGAAAAATATTTGTGGATTGCTAAGGTAGCTTATCAGGAACAAGAAAGAGAGAATGGCAAGGGATATCCGAACGGACTTAAAGGAGATGAAATACATGATTACGCCAAAATAATAGGCATTGTTGACGTCTACGAAGCCTTAACCCATCAGAGACCCCATAGAAAGGGTTATATGCCTCACGATGCGGTAAAGTTGATACTAGGCACGCAAAAAGATCTTTATTCCAATGATGTTAAAAGATTATTACTCACAAAATTATCATGCTTTCCATTGGGCAGTTTTATTAAATTAAATTCGAATGCAACGTGTAAAGTGATAGAGGTTTTTGAAGATTCTCCGTTACGCCCAACAGTAGAAATTCTATTTGATTCGCAAAAGCGTAAACTTCCGAAAAGAAAGGTAATAAGATTGGCAGAAGCACCACTCTTATATATTACCGGTACTGTTTACGAGTCTGATTTGCCTCAATAAATATACTGAACATAACGACGCTAAACCTGTAACTGAACGCCACATACTTTAGTGAGCTAAAGCCAATGGAAACTAACTCACTGCAAGATACCCCATATTTTTACCACTAGAGACAACAAGCTCCTGCTTTTTATCATTTCACTGCTTGGAAATAACGTTTCTGATAACTTCAAAAAGCACAAATTTCTCGGATTTTTTTGTTGACATTACCAAAAAGTTACTTTATCCTTTACGCAACACATAAGACGTTACCCACTAAAAGTTTATAGATTGTTTTCCTCATTGGGAAAAAACAAACTACCTTCCGCATAATAAGCGTTAACAAATCGCAAACGGCCAAGGTGCCTTCGGTAATCACAAAGCATACAACTTGCCATCATCAGATTAGTTTTCCACACTACCTGTTTGCATACATGGCAGATCAAAGCACATTCGGCCAAACACAACTTCTTATATTTTTATAACAATGCATAAAATATAGTTCGTTCTTAAACGCCTCCCTCAGACTATTTTGTTTTATCCATTATTATAAAAGTTTCTCTATTTCAGATTTCTTTTTAGATGTTTAAAGCTTTTAATTTCGGGAGTGTTTAGTAATATTTTCCATACCCTTCCGGGCAATTGTTGCCTTTCAAAATAGTTGCAAATAGAATTGGGGATTAATTATGTCAAAACTTACAAACTTACTAATACCGCTTGTGTTGATATCAACTGGAGTAATATCCTGCACTAACTATAGTTTCGTAAAGAAAAAAAAGGATATCCCAAATCAACAACTTTCTAACACTATAATCCAGGATGGTAACGGTCGACAAGCCCTGCCTCAACCTGAAGAGGAAAACGTAATCACGTCTGCAAGTATTCCTACGATAGTAAAACCTCCGTCAACACCTAATACAGAGGACAGGCAATCAGTCGATAAAGTAATCTACAAGAGACATGTTGACAACCTGCCTGGTGTGGAGCAAGGTCAAATAAAACTGAATCAAGTTGGCCTGGCTCATCTTGATCTTGGAATAGCTTATGCTGAAAAGGGTCTGATCGATCAGGCGATCTGTGAATTTCAGAGCGCAATAGAAGCAAACCCACACCACCTGGAATCATACGTACGATTGGGAACTACATATGGATTAAAGGGAATGGCGAATGAGGCACAATTAGAATTTAAGAAGGCAATAGATATTAACCTTAATGAAGCGGTTGCAAAAATAGTTTTTAGTGCATTACCGGTAACCGCAAATCAGAAAGCAAAGACAGATGTTACTAAGGCACACATAAACCTTGGAAATGCATATAAAGAGGAAGGAGAACTAAACAGGTCACGTATAGAATATGAAAAGGCTTTAGAGCTTAATCCAAAAAATCCAATTGCCAGCAAATCGCTAAGCGAAATATACTACACCATAGGGGCTTCTTGCCTGGAGAATAAGGAATATGACGGTGCTGTCGGTGCATTTAACAAAGTAGTTGAGTTAAACCCTGAGTTCCCTCAAATTCAAGATGCCCTCGAAAAAGCCCATTACAATCTTGGCATAAACTATGCTGAAAACGGCAAACTCGATAAAGCAATTATAGAGTTTAACAAGACCATGGAAATTAATCTTAACTATGCCATGCTGGATAATAACAGTCTTCATCATATCAGTAATGACAAAAAAACTGTTTCAGATAAAAACATCCATCACGGCAGAAATCTTCCAAATGAAAATACAGATAATAGTACCAACAGCGATGTAAGAAAAAAAAGTTTTCATAAAGCAGAGGAAGGGTCTCTTCAGAATCAACCCCCTCATCAAATTGATATTGCTGGGGAAATGATACTGGCAGAAAAAGATAATACAAAAAAACCAGAAGAGGGTCAAAATCAAGCAGAAAACCAACACCTTCTTCTTTTGCAGGAAGGCAATAAAAGAAAACTAGCACTATCCAACAAGGCGTCATTTGAAACTGAACAATCAATAAAAGCAGATGGTTCAAAGCATGTAAACGTACATCTAAAGACAGAAAAATCCAATAGAAGTCAAGACAAGAAACAAATCCAGGAAAAGGTTGCTCATGCAAAAACTGTGAATATTGAAGAAACAGATGTTAATGATCTGGGTTTCCTGGATCAAGAAAGAGATGCCTCCCTACTGGTAAGGAAAGAGGAAGACGCTGAGAACCCAAACTACAGGGTTTTTACGTACGATTTAACCAGAAATCACAAACCCCAGATAGGAATTAAAGATGCTATAAAGAAATATGAAGATGCTACAATCAACAATCCTTATGACAATAGTGCTTTTCTCAATCTGGCCCATGCCTATTACCGTAAAGCCATGTATCTTGACGATGCGATAGCAAGAAGAGAAGATGCTCCAGAAGGCAATCAAAATTTTTCAGTTAAACGATTTTATCTTAGTGAAACGGTAAACACTAACGCTTTTGATAATGCTATAGTTTTCCGCAACAGACCAGGCAAAATATATGAAGAGATGTTTCGTGAAGCCATAGTCGAGTATAAGAGTGCACTCCGAATTAATCCAAACTCTTCAAACTCTCTGTATGGCCTTGCATTCTCTTTCTCTGTAAAAGGCTCACACCTGGAGATTGCATCAAGAGGCAAGAAAAAATACAAAAAACATCACTTCAATAATAAACTTTGAATCCCGGTATCTCAATGTAATAATATAGGTGATTAGTTTGGTTTACAATAAAAACGATAGAATAATTACTTATTGGCAAGGAAACTTGCTCTGTTAGATAGTTGATTAAGAATTATAACCAAAATATTGATCTCTCTAACCTGACAAATATTTGAAGATCTTTGGCTAAAACAAAAACTACCACTTCATTAATTCTGCTTCTAACAAATATTATAAATATCCAAGTAGTTTACATCTTTATTTTCAAGAAATCAGGGTTGAAGTACACAATGTGGTCACATGGAATGTGAATTGTTTGAAATCTAAGTAATCACATTAATTGATGATGAAAGGACGATGAGGTTGGTTGTTTCGTGTTTATAAATAACTGAAGACTCATTTCATGTGAGAACGAAAAATGGATAAACACAGACAAAAGGTTTGGAAGAAAAGACATTCGAGACGCAGTAAACGGATGGGATGGAAAAGCAAAAGAAATAAAGAGGTAAAGATCTATATAACAATCTTTCTTGTATGTGCTGCTATCGCGGGAGTTATAGCTTTCATGACAGGAAAGGCCCCCTCTCTTATACAGAAAACGGTTGATAAGCAAATAACGAGAAGGGCCGAGGAGGTCTTAGGCGGACAGCTGAAAGAATTGGGAGGTGCAGGAGGTATGGAAGGCATGGATAGCAAAAGAATGCAGAAACTTAAGAAAAAATACGGTGGTATGATGAAGTAATGAAGTGATAATTCCAAGATGTACCGCAGACCATTTCCTGCTATACATCGAGTGGATGAGAATCAAATATTAATATATTACACTCTTTATTTAAGATACTATATGTTTTTCGTCAATAGTAAAATGGCTTTAACCTGTATAGCAGATACCAATTTATAACCCTGCGACAAGGAGAAAACACTAACAATGCCTGGATTCAATTGTACTAAATGGTTTATAATATTTACTACCATTGTAATGCTGATGAATAGCTGTGTGTCCAATCAAAAAACAAATAGGACTAGTAAGACAACTACATTTAAGAAGACAGAGAAACAGAAGAAAGAGGAGGAAAGAAAAAAGGAGGAAGATGAAAAGAGGAGGAGAGAAGATGTACTTAAGAAGAGGAGAGAAGATGTAAAAACCCATGGAGTTATACCTAGCGATCCACTAAACTCTACATACCTTAACATCGATTCTTTGGACGAATATATAGTTGGCCCTAGGGACATACTGAAAATTATTCAATGGAAAAGTAATGGACCATATGAAAAAGAGATGAAAATCAGGGAGGACGGTAGAATATCGTACTCTTTTCTTGATGATCTTTATGTTAATAAGCTTACTCCGACGCAGATAGATAA
>JABGRF010000127.1 GCA_018648405.1 Candidatus Scalindua sp. | reverse complement strand
AGGGAACGGCCAAAGAAGATAATCGTTTCATTGTTTACGTCACTTCGTGAGCGTAAATATGCCAGGGCGGCCCTTGAATCAATATAGGTCCCCTTTTCAGATATCTTGCCCTCGCTCCTGCCGAATTGACGATAGTCAAAGATAAAGACATTTACCGGTACTCTATCATGCAGCATCTTTATGTTATCAAGTCTGCGGTTTATATTGCCGGAATTGCCATGAAACCATAGGAGAGTATGCAGGTCTGCATCAGGTGAGGGTTTTTTCCCAGGGACGAACCAGCCGTTCAGGTTCACCCCATCTTCAGTCCGGAATGTAATATCATCATACTCAATGCCATAAGCGTCCGGAGTTGTATGGTCGTTACTTCTGCCCGGATGAAATATTAATTTTTTTTCTATGAATTTCGGAATGATCATTATTAATATGGTGATGAAGGCTAAATATATTATAAATTTTACACATACTACACTGTTTTCATACTAATGAAAAGGTACAATAATGTAAATCTCAACCGAGAGAGATCTGCTCCGCTATAACACCATTTGTGGTTGTGAAGACTGCTCCGGTATCCTTCATCTGATTCAGAGTTTTTCCTTCTCCTTTTTTTGTAATTGCTTTTGTTGCATCCGTAACCAGGGAAACGTTGTAACCACGTTTTAATAGACCAAGAACTGCTGCTTTTACACAGTAGTCTGTCGCCACTCCAAATACTACAAAGTTCTGTGCATCCAGTTTTTTTATGATTTTGTCCGTGTTAACACTTTCAAAAATATCAAATGTCTGGCTTTCAACTATTATCTGCTCATGATCCATCATGGACATGGTAATTTCCTGTTCTCTGTTTTCAATTATGATATTGTCATCACACATGCTTGCTTCAATTTTCTGACTGCCGGGGGTGTCTTTTATACAGTGGGAAGGAAAGCGTTTGAATTCAGGATCATCAACCGTGTGTGCATCTATCGAAGAGAGAATTTTAATTTTGTGTTCTTTTGCACAATCAAAGAGTTTTTTAATGTTATCGACTATATCTTCCGCACCCGGTACATAAAGAGTTCCACGGGGATTCATGAAATCGAACTGGGTATCTATATCTACAAAAACAGTTTTATTCTTCATCGGTCCTATTGAATACTTGCAATATTTCATTGTTCATGGCGAATTCAACTCTTCTCTAATTCATCACGAAGGTGGAATAGGCCTATTATGGTTTTTCCATCACAGATCTCACCATTCATAATCATCTCAAATGCCTTAACCAGTGGTATTTCTATAACCTGAATATCTTCGTTATCTATACCAAAGTATTTATCTTTTATCTCCTCTCTCGTTTCAACGTAAGCGAGGTATACGGATATCCTTTCAGAGCAGCCTCCGGGGCTTGGATAGAACCTTGTTAAAAGTTTTAGTTCTTCTGCCTTATAGCCGGTCTCTTCCAGAACTTCTTTCTTTGCAACTAAAACTTCACCATCATCTTTGATCCCTGCAACACATTCTATCAACCAGCCCGGGCCATCGTCCACATATGCCGGATACCGAAACTGCCTGACAAGAACGACTGATTCATTCGTTTTGTTATAGAGAATGACGGCGATCGTGTCTCCCCTGTTAAAGTTCAGCCTGTCGATCTCTTTGCTCATTGAACCATCGAATTTTTCATGCTGAAGGACAACCTTATCAACCTTAAAAAATCCATCATATTCCCTTTTTGAATCTTTTATTTGAACCTTCAATGTTCTTTTGCCTTTCAGAAAAAGTTAGCAACACTTCGACCCGCTCAGTGTGACATCATCCTCCGCGGAGTCGAAGGACAGCCTTTTGTAGCGATAGCGGCTCAACTTGAATCTATTGACACAAATTCTTTTGCCTTTCTTAAAGCCTCTTCTTTTGTTGTAATCTTCTGTTCCAGTTGTTCATCTTTTATTGCATCCAGGATTTTTGTGAATATTGGGCCGGGTTTAAGTCCTAAAGCGATTAAATCATTACCTGTTATAAGGGGCTCAGGTTTTATCTCCTCATCTTTTAGTTCCTCAAACATATTCTGGCAGAAGTTGTAATCATCAAGATTTGCTGTACTGGCAAGCGAATCCACCTTATATAGCTCTGCAAGTTCAGGATAGCCATCATGAGCGAAAAGTCTCTTAAGCTTGCTTATCCTCATCTCCTGTGCATGTCTTAGATAGAGATGCATTTTTACCAACCACGTAATGCGCTCCTTCTCTGCGTTCGACATTCTTAACCGTTCACATATTTTTTCTGCCATTTTAGCGCCGATACTATCATGGTTGTTAAATCTGATACGATCTGCAATCTCAAATGTTACGGGTTTTCCGATGTCGTGAAGGAGTACGGCCATTGCCAGTTCCCAGCTGCCGTACAAGTTTTTTTTATCAGAGTTGTTCGAGACTGGATGAAGCTCTTCTCTGAAATCTGTTGCCTTTCTTCCGTCAGCCAATTTAGTTAATGTGAGTATAGTATGCGTAAAGACGTCACCTTCCGGATGAAAGTTTTTCGGCTGTTCTACGCCCTTCATTGCCGTTACTTCCGGAAGTATTTCATGCAGAATGTTCAGGTCGTCCAACATTTTAATACTTGTATCCGGGTTTGGGCCAGTTAATGTCTTCCGGAGTTCATCTCTAATTCTTTCGTTGCTTACGGTTAATACTTTATCATGAACCTTTTTTATAGCCTCAGCTGTTTGATCCTCTATATTGAAGTTAAATCTACATGCAAAACGTACGGCCCTTATCATTCGTAATCTATCTTCATCAAATCTGTCAAAGGGGTTTCCAATGGTCCGAATCAGACCGGCTTTCAGATCATCTTCCCCTCTAACATAGTCAAAATGTTTATCTTCAATCGGGTCATAAAACATTCCGTTTATAGTAAAGTCTCGTCTTAACGCATCTCCTCTGGCATCACAGAATGTTACGGTGTCAGGGTGGCGTCCATCCGAGTATGTACCGTCAGATCTGAATGTAGCAACCTCGAACTCGAAGTCATTTTCCATAACCAGTACAACTCCAAAGTGAATGCCGATAGGGACCGTTCGTTTGAATATTTTTATAATATCATCTGGGCGGGCATCTGTCGCAATGTCATAGTCTTCCGGGATACTGCCCATCAGCATATCACGAACACAGCCGCCTGCGAATAAAGCACTGAACCCGTTTTCCCTCAGGCGTTTCACTATGCTTATTGCAGTTGCTTTAAGTTGGTTTTTTCGCGAGTCGAGATTGGTCTTATCATTCATGGTTCAACACTCTTTTTCGTATACAAGTTTTTTAGGTGACATTGGTATTCAGTTGAGAAACAAGCTCTTTAAACTTTTTCCCTCTCTCTTCATAGTTTGTAAACATACCGAAGCTTGCGCATGCCGGTGACAGCAAAACGATATCTCCTGGTTCAGCAATCTCAGAAGCCTTTTTGACTGACTTGTCCAGAGATGCTGCCATATAAACCTCCGGTTTTGTTTTTTCACCTTTTATGTCTTGAATAAGCTTCTGTATTGTTTTAGCGGTATCGCCGATTAAGATTACGCATTTTGTGTTTTTTACACACTCCTGTGCAAACTGATTAAGGCTGACTTGTTTGTCATAGCCTCCCGCAACTAATATTGTTGGACTATCAAAAGCCTTTATACCTGCTATCGCTGCTTCCGGTGTAGTTGCTTTTGAATCATTGTAATATTGCACCTCGTTGATACTTTGTGCGTACTCCAATCGATGTTCTAATCCTGAAAATCCTGTAATTGTATTTTTAATAGACTCTACATCGGCATGCATTAGGGTTGCTGCGTATGATGCTGCCATTATATTCTGCCAGTTATGAATACCTTTTATATTAATTTGTGTTGAGCAGGGGATAACGGTACTTTTGGAATTATGATTAATAATAATTTCGTTATTTTTCAGGAAGGCGCCATCTTCCAGTTCTTTTGTTGTGCTGAACCATAGCTGACGACCTTTCGTTTCCCATTTTTTCAATATCGGGTCATCGTAATTCAGTATTGCGTAATCATCCTCTTGTTGATAGTGAATAATTGTTTTTTTGATACCGATATAGTTCTCCATGGTTTCGTGCCTGTCAAGGTGATTTGGAGCTATATTTGTTACTATGCTTATGTGCGGACTCGCTTCTATCCTGGCGAGATATTCAAGCTGAAAACTTGATATCTCAAGTACAACTATGTCATCTGTTTCTATCTCGTCAAGATTTTCCAGTAATGAGATGCCTATATTTCCGCCAACCCATGTTTTAATTCCCGCTTCTTTCAGCATCTCTCCCAGCAGCGATGTAGTTGTAGATTTTCCATTACTTCCCGTAATCCCTATTACGGGTGCAGTGCAAAGCCTGAAGAAAATACTCAGTTCGGAATCGATACGAACACCGTTTTCAATTGCTAATTTCAAAAATGTTGAATCACTCGGTACAGCAGGGTTGACAACTAGCATGTCCACATTTACAAAATCTTCTTCATCGTGTTTTCCAAGTCTGAGCTTAACAGGCACATTGTCAAGTAGCTTGAGAGAGGCAGATAGCTCTTTGGCACTTTTCAGGTCTGTGACTGTCACATTCGCACCTTGGGAAGCAAGGTATTTGACAGCGCCAACACCACCTCCAAATAACCCCAATCCCATCACAGTTACTTTTTTATCCTTAAAACTCTCTGTTTTCACTGGTCTTTTATTAATGATTTATAGATAAATTTCTCTTATTAAAGCAAATGAACATAATCTTTCAAATAAATAAAGCCTGTATTTTTACAGATCTCAGCATTATACTAAACAAAATAATATAGTAGATAGTATATTTATTATTTGGTTTCTCAATAGGTTTGATTGCTATCTTAATTTGAGAAGCAAAAAGAATAAGATCTTGTATCGCAATCTTTAGGTTTCGAAGGAAAGTGTAATGTCCGACGCAGAAGAAATTGCCAAAGCTGTCCAAAAAGCAGCAAGCCTTGGTGAAAAATCATTAGAAACATCTGAAATAGTTGGTGGATTTCTAGCTCGTGTGTTCAAAGAACCCATAGAAGAAGTCACAGGGATGCTTACGGACAAATTGCGTTTTGTTCGCTGGCGTAGACTTGTTCAAATGTCGGACGATGTAAGCAAAATATTAGATGCTAAAGGAGTAAAAGAAACGCGGTCAGTACCGCCAAAGCTTGCACTTCCTATATTCGAGGAGTCTAGCCTTGAAGAAGATCCAACTTTACAAGATCTATGGAACCACCTCTTGGCTAACTCAATGAATCCTGGTTTCAATGGGGAATTACGATATGGTTTCATTGAAATGATAAAAAATATAACTGGTAGTGAAGTAGCTATTCTTAATAATTTCTATGAAACTTTAAAGCGGGAAGATCGGCTACAGAATATAAGCGAACTGTCCAACTACAGTTTGAAAAAAGAACAGATTGAGCGAATTGTTGGAATATCAGCAGATCAATATCAGGTGAATATTTATAACCTTATGCGTATGCAGTGTATTGGACCTGCAATTCTAAAAAGCACTGGCATCATAATGGGGGATGAACCTACAACTATCTATAAGGGTGTTGATTCTGTGGTTTTAACCCCACTTGGAGTAAGATTTGTTGAGGCATGTATCAAGTAGTCTAGTAAGGTAAATTCATTCGGACTGTAGACCCCGCGACAGATCGCTTTCAATCCTTATCTTGCATTTTCAGAAAATCTTAACTGCCCGATATAATCATGTCTGACTTGATCTCTTTTTGTGAGCCTTCGGTGTTGTTTTTGAAAAGTGCCTGCATTCCGCTGGAGGTTTTGGTGGACAGTTTGGAATCAGCGTTCTCATAGACAATAATACCTTCAACATCCGGTAACTGTTCGATCAGGTCCATTCCCTTCTCCAGTCCCAGGACAAAGACCCCTGTGGAGAGTGCATCTGCCCTGGTAGCATTGCCTGTAACAATTGTTACACTCACGATACCCTTAACAGGATTACCCGTCCTGGGATCGATTATGTGTGAGTATCGTTTTCCTTCAATAGTAAAGAATTTCTCGTAGTCGCCGGAAGTGGATACGGCCTTATCCTTAATCTCAAACGTGCCGAGGAGACCCTCGCTCTCGCGTGGATGCTGCAGTCCTATCACCCATGACTCTTTTCCGGGCGGAGTTCCAAATGTGTAAATATTCCCCGCGAAGTTTATAAGCGCGGAACTTATTCCGTTTTGTTTCAGTACACTGACCGCCCTGTCAACCGCATAGCCCTTTCCGATTCCTCCCAGATCAATTCGGGTATCCGGGTTTTTGAAGAATACCGTCTTCACGGTTCCCGGGTTCTTCGCGAGTGATTTTATGGTTTTTTCTTCGATAATAATATTTTTGTAAGATACTGATTCAAGTACGGATTCCAACTCTTCTTTGCCTGGAATTCGTCCCTTCTTCTTAAAAAATCCCCACTTTTTCATGAGTGGGCCTATTGTGATATCAAAAGCACCATCAGTTATATCGCTATACTGTAAAGATTGCTCAATTACACTCGCAAGCTCTTTATTACAATTGGCAGGTTCTGCTGAGGCATTTTTGTTGAGTTCTGAAAGTACGCTCTCCTTCTTATAGTTGCTCATCAGGTAATCAAGCCTGTTTATTTCCTGGAAAACATCATTGAAGGTTTTTTCGGCTACATATTTATCAGGAGCGTAGATGGTAGCCTCGAAGACGGTACCCATGCTTAAGGACGCCTTTTTGAAAAGCTTTAATTCCTGCTTCTGTCCTGTACCGTCTTCATAGCCGTATTTTATCTTTTCCAGAGAGGCAATTTTGTCTGCATTTTTGCCGCTTAAATAGAATTCGTCAATCACTGCAAGTATTTTCTTCACCCCCTTACACATAGTGACAACAGACATGGTTGCACCTGAGATGTTTATAATGTCTCTGTTAATTCGTATTTTGTTTTTAAGTGACTTGCCTTTAAACTGGTAGAGGAACCTCTTCTTTGCGATCTCCGAGCCCCTGCTTTCGCGGTAAACGAGAATCGCTATCTTGTCGATCTTGCCATTAAGATCTGCTGACACTATAAATGTATAAGGATGAAATTTGCCTATCTCTTCAGTGATTATTGCATATCCCGTCACCTCGCCTGCTTTAATTCCCATATAGACAATAAAAAAATCTTCATAGATTTTCCTTCTCAGTTTGTTTTGAAGCTGGCTCTTCTCCTCTTTTGTCAGGGGCACTACATTGAAGAGAATGTCGTCACAATGCGGAAACACCTCCCGCAATGCCTGTTCTTCTGTCAAATAAACCTGGGATATGTAATTATCTGTTGGCCCATCGTCAGAAGCTGTTTGTGCGTAACTTGGTGTTGTAATCTCAAATACCAGTGTCAGTATTAATATTATTATTGAATAAACGCTTGCGTTTTTTATTCCCATGAGTTCCTCAGCCTTCCTCCAAGAGCTCTTCAACCCGTCTTAATACCTCTTCTTCTATCTCTCCCGTAGACTTCATCCTCTGCCATCTGTATGCCGCACTGCCACCCCTGGGTTTTTGCTGGAGTTGACTCCTCACCTTTACAGTACTTGCTATGATATTGCCGGAAATAGTGATGGTAAGTCGGTATCTCTCTTTCCAGTAATCTTCCATGAATCGATCCGTTACCACGCTCCTCGCTTTTCTTGTTTGTGAAAAGCCTTCAGCCCAACCGGTTTTAATGTAGCCTTTTTCCTTATCGATTTTGTCTAACGGCATATTTCCAAGCGCCATGATAACGGTTGCCCATACATGTTCAAAGTCATCATTGAAAGACTTGGTATCTTTAGGTGGTTGTGTGCGGGTTGCACCGTAATCAGACTGGTAGCCTGAAGGGCGACCGAACAGAGAACATCCTGTTACAAAAAACAGCGAAATGATCAAAAATAGTTTTGTAGTCGACATATATGTTGCAATTGAGTCTCAAGTTCTAAAAAGCCATGATAGCAAAAACTATCTGTTATTGTCAAGCGATTATTGGAGTTATGAGTGTTGTTAAAGGTTTGGCAGAATTGGATATACAAAAACGGATGGCGATAAAGGGGAATGGGTGCACTGCGAAAGGAGAAGGAGAAAATGACAGTGCACCCATTATGTTATTTATTTAAAAATCATCAAACGTTGTAGTATTGTTAACATGAGAAATATTCAATTAGTTCCTTTAAATTTTATTATTATTGTCGCCGTCCACTTGGACGGACGTATCTCATCATCCGATGAGTGTATGTAACGCTCTTGTAAGTTACGCAACCTAAAGGATGCGACTACACAAATCACTCAATTTAATTATTAGTTAGATTATGTGGTAATTTCTTGTAAATAGATGACCATGATCGTTTCGCAAAGACAACAGGAATATTACACTCCTTTGCCTGTTTCTTCGTTACACTTGCCAGATTGTGGTTCACATAATCGTGCAATACTATTATCAGGTCCATTGTCATCGGCATGCCTCTTTTAATGACGTTTCTATTCCTGCCGCTCATATGC
>JABGRF010000129.1 GCA_018648405.1 Candidatus Scalindua sp. | reverse complement strand
GTGATTCCTCAACCGCTAATGCCGACGGCAGCACAATGGGGTTAATACGCGTACTCGCTTACGAATAACAAAATTATCAATAAAAATGAAGGGTCTGTCGATATGTTGCCCGCTTTCTACTAATGACGGAATGTTGTATGCACAAATGTATCGTTATTGTAGAGTGTTGGAGATGCTGATGCGGGAGAGTCAGGCTACAGACAACTTATGGATATTGAATTTCACAGAAAATTAGCCAAACGGTTTATAAAAGATTCAGATAATACAGATAAGAAATCGGTTCGTATTCAATATGGTCTGGTTGCCGGCTGGTTTGGAATTTACGGTACCTTTATCCTCTTCGTGGTAAAGATGACACTCGGTATTTTAACGGGATCGGTATCCGTTATTGCTAATGCTTTTCACCTCCTCTCGCATCTGGCAAACTCAATTATTCTTGTAGTCAGCTTCAAGTTGACTGCTCGCCCTGCTACAGCGAAAAATCCATTTGGTCATGGGAGAATGGAGCATATTGCTCCGCTCATCATGTCAATTTTTCTCTTTATTTCAGGCATACAGATAGGGGAACATTCGCTCCATCAGGCGATTGAACCTCATGAGCTCCACTATTGGCGAGCACTGCCATGGATTCTTCTCGCAACAATTATAGTAAAACAGTGGCTTTCACGGTTTGTAAGCTTTCTGGGGAAGAGGGTAGATTCACATGCGATTCTGGCTAATGCGGCACACCATAAAATTGAATCAATAATGACATTCATGGTTATAGCAGGGCTTGTAACCGGCCATCATTTTCATCATCCGGAATTTGATGGATATACCGGAATCCTGGTGTCTGCATGGTTATTGTATCTCGGCTATAATCACGGAAAAGAGGCATTAGTGCCGCTCCTCGGTCAAGCTCCCGGCAAGGGTATTATAAATAAAATTCGGGAAAAAGCACAATCAGTAAAAGGAATTGAAAACGTTCATGAGATTATTGTACATGACTATGGTTCAATGTATTTGATTTCTCTACATGTCGAGATACCGGTTAAATTAGGTGCTGTTGAAATGCATGAAATCACTGAACGATGCGAACACAAACTGAGGAAAGCCTTTGGTGGTGAAGTAGTTTGTCATATGGATCCGATGATGGAGATGACTCCTGAAATACAGGCCATAGAAGGTAGATTCAAAGAAACTCTAAAATCTTTTCTACAAATTGTCAGCTACCATGACTTTCGTGTAGTTGCTGGAACTCAGGGAAAGATCATTATTGTTGCGGATATTGATCTGGCAGAAGACGTAAATGATGATGAGTCCGGCCGAATCTCAAAAAACCTTGAGACGTATGTTAAAAAAGAGATACAGAATGTTCTATACTGCAGTTTTTATATAACACCAAAGTTTTCATATTGAATCTAATATAATTAATTTGAGTTTTTTCAAGAAGATATATGAAATTGTTTAAATTTTTATTACTGGTTTTTTTTCTGGCGGTTACTGTGCCTGCTTACAATCCATTGGTCGCTGAAGAGGAAAAGTGGCATCTTGCCTATAAGACGGATGGAATTGATGTTTACAGGCGTGTTGCCGAAGGATCGAAGTTTATCGAGTTCAAAGCCATTGGAGACCTTCGAGGCACGATGTCCGAGTATGTATCTGTAATTTTAAACACTGATGAACATTCAGATTGGGCACCTCGCTGTTTGGAGGCGAAAAACATTGAAAAAATTAACGATCAGGATGTCATTATATATAGCGTTTATGCAGGCGTCTGGCCAACTGCCGACAGGGACTATGCTGCCAAAATGTCCATAACTTCTAAACCGGGTATATCAACCGTACGCGTTGATGTTGAGCGTGTGGAGCCGCCGGATACACTTCCTGTTGCTACAGACAGGGTCCACATTCCGCGTTTGAAAAGCAGCTGGATATTTAAACAAATTACCCAGGATATCACTCATGTTGAACTCTGTGCTCTCGTTGACCCTGGTGGCTGGGTACCTGCCTGGCTGGTAAATTTGGGATACCGCAAAGTCCCTTACCAATTTCTGAAAAATCTGGAAGCTCAAGTTGCTAAGCGTTTAAAGCATACGTCTACTATGACAGCTACTTCAATCATTCCATATTAAATGGGTTGAGTGTGTTAACACGCAACTTTTCAGCAGGTCATGGAAAAGCTATGAATTCAATTTTCCAAATTATTGAGAAATTACATAAACTCTGTCTAATTCACAGGTTCTGTAATTGTTTTCTGTAGTGTCACAACTTTTTAAGCTGGCAATTTGTAGTAATATGAAAAAAAAGAGTTGTTACTAAGACAAAATATTAATATCATTTACCCTTTCTATTACTGAAGGTTAATAGTATTTAAAAAATACTATCTAGCATAAATGAAAACTCTATTTTTCTTGAACTGTTATTCAGTTCCTTTTTGTGATGAATAACAGTTTCAATTGAAGAATAAATACTTACTGTCTGGATTGAGTATCTGTATGCTGAGTGGCGACTATTTGCCAGAATGATTGAAAGCTGGAGAATATATTTTTGGTCTGGCACAAATTGTTCAATTCAGGCAATACCGATTCGGAAGAAATAAGGAAAGCATAATATATGGAACACATAACACTAAAAGACGATAATAACGAATTCGAGCTTCCCGTAGTCGTAGGTACAGAAAACGAAAAAGGAATAGATATATCAAAATTACGTTCAGAAACTGGCTATATTACCCTTGACCCGGGCTATGGTAATACCGGTTCATGCAAAAGCAATATTACATTCATCGATGGTGAGAAGGGTATTCTTCGTCATCGGGGTATACCCATAGAAGAGCTGGCTCTAAACAGTAATTTTATCGAAGTGGCTGATCTCTTAATATGGGGCAGCCTTGCTACCAGAGAGATGGGAGAGAGATTTACCAATATGTTAACCGATAACGCTCTTCTCCATGAAGGTCTGAAACACCATTTTGAGGGATTTCCATTTGATGCTCATCCCATGGCAATGCTTTCTGCGATGGTTAATGCGTTGAGCTGTTATCATCCTGTGCTTACTAAGCCGCACAATCCCAGAGAGATTGAGATGGCGGCGGCAATCCTGATAAGTAAGATTCGTACTATCGCAGCTTTTTCCTACAAAATGTCTCGTGGTGAGCCGTTTATCTATCCTAAGGCCAGGTACAGCTATGCTGAGAACTTACTGCATATGATGTTCTCTTTGCCTCACGAACATTATGAAGTGCATCCGGAAATAAAACGGGCCGTAGATATAATATTGATACTTCATGCCGATCACGAGCAGAATTGCAGTACATCAACAGTACGTATGGTAGCCTCTTCGGGCGCCAATCTTTTCGCCTCTATTTCTGCCGGAATAGCAGCCCTTTGGGGACCTCTGCATGGTGGTGCTAATCAGGCGGTGATTGAGATGCTGGAGAAGATTCATGCCGGTAATCTAGGTGTAAAAAAATGTATTGAGATGGCAAAAGATAAAGAGAGTGGCTTTCGCCTTATGGGTTTCGGTCATCGAGTTTATAAAAATTTCGATCCACGTGCCCAGATACTTAAAGAGTTATCTGCAAAGGTATTTGATGTATTAAAACATAAAGACCCTCTGCTGGATATTGCACGTGAATTAGAGGAGGCTGCACTGAGCGATCCATATTTTGTAGAACGTAAGCTCTATCCCAATATTGATTTCTATAGTGGAATTATCTTTCGTGCTATAGGTGTACCGACAAATATGTACCCGGTATTTTTTGCTATTGGTCGTTTGCCCGGTTGGATTGCGCACTGGAGAGAAGCTACTGCAAATAACAAACTGCAGATTGCACGACCCAGACAGATCTATACCGGTCCCGCTAAACAGAGCTACGTACCTGTAGATCAAAGACCTTTCAGAAAACCGCTACCATGATTTTGCATTCACTTTTAAACGGGCACTGTTCCTGTTAATTGTAATAAATAGATAAGAGGAGAAGAGACAATGGGGCCGTCATCAGAACCAGGTAGTCCTGGAATTCTTGGGAACAGTAGATCAACTAAAGAGATAACTCAAGAAGTTAAAGAGATAAATAAGACAGGGGATAACTGGGTTTGTGGTTACGTCAACGTACTTAACAAAAAAGGCGGTGACCTGACGATCAAATGTACCGGGTGGGACTTCAGCACACCAAGGCCGGGTACTGTTATCTGCCAGGCAAGACAGGAAGAAAACGTTGATCACGATTGGCCCGATCAGTTTGGAGTACAGGTTGTTGAAACCGGTAAGGATTTTGTAAAGATCAGGGTCAGGCGTATTGATAAATGCGCAGACGAATCACCCGGCTGGGCACAATGCCTGCGCATCGACATAATAGTTAATGATTGGAGTACCAAAGAATAACTGTTAGATTTATCTTTAGTCATTTGCCATCTGTGACTCGCAATCCGCAACTCTTATCTTTTCGTGCTTCTAGCATCCGTGGTTAATCTGTTTTTCCTCCTTTAGTGTTTCTGATAATATTGTTGTACTTTGAGGGGTATGTATTTTAAAATTGTCTTTAAATAATCGATTAGAACTTTTACAGGAGGTTTAAAAATGTCTTATACATTACCGGCACCGTTTAAGGAGATAGCAAGAGAGTACCCTGATGTATGTAATGCGTTTGAAAATCTTGGAACAAAATGTCATGATGCAGGTCCTCTGGATGAAAGGGCAAGAAAGCTTGCAAAACTTGGCATAGCAGTCGGCACGGGTTCTGAGGGTGCAGTACATTCTGCGGTAAGAAATGCTCTTCATGCGGACGTACCGAAAGAGGAGATTATGCACGTAGGTATACTTGCCATTACGACGGTTGGTTTGCCTCATGCAACAGCAGCTATAACGTGGATTAAGGACCTGCTTGAAGAATCATGACGTGTAGAAAGGAGTGACTAAAGTGAGCTAAAGCTTAAAGTGCCTAAAGATTTATAATTGTTGATTGGTTATTTGTCAATCTTAACTCGCAACTCTTGATTTTTCTTGTTTCTGTTGTTCTTTGCGTGAGTTAGTTTTTCAATGCTTTAATCCGTCTTTGACCTGTTTTACATGGTCATCAAACGATGGGATCTCTTCCTTGAAGAAAAGTCCCTGGTAAACCGGATCTGTGCTTTCTGCCATTGACATAGCGTTTGAACGGTTCAGGGTATCATGTTCATCAGGGAGCTTTGCCGTCACATCATTCAAACTGTTATACGTAACATCTTTATTAAACACTACGCAGGGTGACAGGTCATGGACAAATGAGAAGCCTTTGTGCTGGATGGCCTTGGTAATTAATTCCGACACCATATCCCGTTCTCTGGAAAAGGTCCTTGCCACAAAAGTGGCTCCGTATGCCAATGCGAGTGTCGTGGGGTTTAGCGGGCGTGCAATGTTTCCGTAGGGAGATGTGCCGCTTTTCATGCCCATTGGTGAAGTGGGAGACACCTGTCCTTTGGTCAGGCCGTAAATGCTGTTATCCAATAATATGTAGGTAAGATTGAAATTGCTTCTTGCGGCATGAGGAAAATGTCCTCCTCCTATTCCCACGCCATCTCCATCTCCACCAACCACCACAACTGTTAACTCCGGGCTGGCGACTTTGATTCCGGTAGCTATCGGTATTGCTCTGCCGTGTAATCCGTGCAGGCCAAAGCCTTTAATGAAAAAGGGAAATCTTCCAGAGCAGCCAATCCCGGAAACTACAACAAAGTCCTTAGGTGGAATTTTCAGCCTTTCAGCGGCTTCATAGAGACCGTGAAGTCCTGTAAAATGGCCACATCCGGGGCACCATGTGGGTAGATTGTCTCTCCACTCTTTTGTTTTGGACTCCTTTGCTTTTTGAAATCCATCTACAACTGACTGTTTACTTAGAAAGCTCACTGCTGGCCTCCATAATTTTCTGGACGATTTTTAACGGGCTTACTGGATTGACAGAAGGTATGTGTATCTCGATCGGCGTTATACCGTAGCGTGATTTTAACAAATCTGCATATTGCCCCTGGTAGTTCATCTCCGGTACAATAATTTTTTTGCACGAGGCAAAGAATTTCCTGAATGAATCTTCATGCTGTGGGTGAATCATAATAGATTTTATCAATTTTGTTTTGATACCCTGTTTCTTTGCCAGTTCCATCCCCTCCAGTATTGAGCCTATTGTTGACCCCCAACCGGCAATTCCGATTTCTGCAGTTTCATCTCCGAGGATGTTTGCTTCAGGTAGGTCTGATACCATAGATTCAAATTTGCGAAACCGTTTGGCAGTCATCATGCTGTGAACATCGGCTTCGTAATTTGGATTTCCTGTGACTGAATGTTCCAGGCCGGTAGTAGAGTAGACGGCTCCCGGTTCTCCTGGAACGATCTGGGGAGAAACGCCATCATCCGTAATTTGATAGCGCTGGAAATTTTCCAGCTGTTCCGATGTCGGCTTCTTTCTTGTGCATCTGTCCCTGTCAATATTTTCCTTGATCGTAACGGTTTCTGTGCGCTGTCCCAGGAAGAGATCACTGAGAAAGATAACAGGTGTCTGGTATTTTTCGGCAATGTCAAAGGCCAGTTGAATACCGCTGTAACACTCTTCAGAGTTGCTGGGTGCCATTACCACTCTGGGGGAATCTCCGGCTCCGCCATAAAGTGCAATATTTAGATCTCCCTGTTCAACTTTAGTAGGAAGGCCTGTAGAAGGACCGCCACGTTGAACGTTAACAATGACTGTCGGGATTTCAGCCATAACTGACAGGTTAATCATTTCACTCATAAGTGAAAGGCCGGGACCAGAAGTAGCAGTCATTGCACGCTTTCCGGCAAACCATGCTCCCAGCACAGCTCCGATTGCTGCGATTTCATCCTCCATCTGCAGAGTCCAGCCACCCAGCTTTGGTAATTCCTTTGCGGCAATCTCCATGATCCTTGTTGCCGGTGTAATAGGATATCCCGCAAAGAATTTCAAACCGCAATCTAACGCACCTTTGGCAATGGCGTCATTGCCGCTTGTCAGTGCTCTGGGCTCTGAAGTTTTGTCTATCTCAAACTGGTTATTGAGAGGATAGTGTTCCTTGAAATATTCATAACCCAGGTTGAAGGCCTTGATATTGACATCTATGACATGGTCTCCCTTGTGTACAAAGACGCTTTTTATTTGATCTACAAACATCTCAGGAGGCAATGAATAGAAATAACAGATCGCCCCGATAGCGACCAGATTTTTACCCTGGTTTGTGCCTGTTGCTTCATTAGCCAGTTTCTGAATAGGCAGGCCATGCCCCTGTATTTCCGGTGTGATGTGAGAGACCAGGCTATCTTCTTCCTCTACATCACCGATGACGCTGGAATCATAAATTACATTGCCTCCCGCCTTAACATCACGAAGGTCAATAATAGACTCTTTACCCTTCATTCCCACAAGCAGGTCCAGACCATCACCCATACTATACAGCTTTGATGTCGAAAACCTGATTGTTGCGGAAGATTTACCCATACCTCTAATCTCAGCACTGTAGATATTGTTTACCATTACATGCAGACCTATATTGGCACAGGCACCAGCTAAAATCTTTCCTGACGCGACTATGCCATCACCTGCTATTCCGCAAAAACGAATTGTGATTTCTGAATATCTCATTTCCACCACCTTGCCTTCAATGATTTCCCCATTAGATTGAAGGTAATGGTGTCCCGTATCTTATACTCCTCGTCCTGTCCGGACATATTCATGCCGGCAACTCTTCCCTGTTCCAGCGCGTTAGGCAATCCAAAGTTAATCCAGTAATCTTTAATGCTTGGATGATAAATCTCTACACAATCTCCGGCTGAATAGATATCCTTCTCAGATGTTTCCAGGTGTGTGTTCACTAAAATGCCCAGCTTCTTTTCGATTGCCGAGCCTTCTATAAATGAGATATTCGGTTTATAAAAATCCCAGGCAAAGACAATATCAGTCGTTAACGTTTTTTGCTGTATTGTTTCGACCTTGTAGCCTTGATTTGACTCTTCTACCGATACAATCTGCTCCCCTGTTATGATCTCTATCCCTTTTTTCCCCAGGAACTCATGCAAATCACCCTCAAAATCATCTTCCTCCAGGCCAAACGTTGCCCGCTCTCCTCTTGTGATATAAGTAACCTTCTTTCCAAGGTTGTGCAGTATACAGATCAGATCCAGGCAGCTTACACCATCTCCGGAAACAGTGCATTTATGGATTTCAGGTAGTTTCTCTTTTAATATCAGTGTATCGTACAGAGAGTAATAGAAGTGGATATGTTTCTTGAACGGGCGAAGCACGAGCCCCAGGCCGGGTTTGCCGCCGGTAGCAATGAGCAGCTTGTCGTAATGCATTACTTCGTTATGGTGGAGCTTTATCACTTTTTCCGAAGGCTCAATGGATTTTACATACTCACCTTTACGAAGTTTGATTCCCAGCTCGTTCAGTTTTTTTATAGAGAAGAATAGTAGGTCGTCTCTATGTATTGAGTCGCACAGGAACTCTGTAAGCTGACAGCGCCTGTATGGCAGAAACAGCTCATCCCCAATAACTACCACTTCCGCATTGCTGTCCAAC
>JABGRF010000282.1 GCA_018648405.1 Candidatus Scalindua sp. | reverse complement strand
CAATATCTGAAATCTAAATATGATCACGTCAGTTATGATCGTGCTCTTTCAGGGCCGGGGTTGAACAGTATTTATATGTTCTTAAAAGAGACCGGATTTGCTCCGGAACCTCCCGAATTAGAGAAACGGTTACGTGAAGAAGATCCCGGAAAGGTGATTACCTCTACTGGAAAAACAGGAGAGTATGAGCTTTGTGCTGAAGCCCTTAATATTTTTGCATCTATATTGGGAGCACAGGCTGGTAACATGGTACTGAACTTACTTGCTACAGGGGGTATCTACCTTGGTGGTGGAATTCCTGCGGGGATTTACGAAAAACTGGCGGAAGGAATTACGGTTGATTCTTATCTGAAAAAAGGACGGTTATCATATCTGGTAGAGAAAACACCTTTATATGTTATCCTTGATGATCACACTGCGTTACTGGGAGCAGCATACATCGCTTCCGAGTCTTAATCTAATTACATAAAACTTATACAATTTGAAAGTGGATAGGGGAAAATGAAAGAAAAAGAGAACCTGGATCAGTTATGCATAGATACCGTACGAACATTATCAATGGATGCAGTTCAAAAAGCTAATTCAGGTCATCCCGGTGCTCCAATGGGCCTTGCACCTGTAGCGTTTAAACTCTGGGACAGGTTTATGCGTCATACTCCTCAGAATCCTGACTGGCCTAATCGAGATCGTTTTGTGCTCTCCGCAGGACACGCATCGATGCTTTTGTACGGTATATTGCATATATTTGGATACGATATAAGCCTTGACGATATAAAAAATTTCAGGCAGCTGCATAGTAAATGTGCAGGTCATCCTGAATATGGTCTGGCACCAGGTGTAGAAGTTACTACCGGGCCGCTGGGGCAGGGTGCTGCTAACAGTGTCGGTATGGCGATGGCAGAAAGGTGGCTGCAGACATATTTCAATCGTCCCGGTCATGAGATAATTAATTATAATATTTTTGCCGTTGCTGGTGATGGATGCATGATGGAAGGCATTTCAGGTGAAGCGGCATCTCTTGCAGGGCATCTTGGTCTGAGCAACCTGGTGTGGCTCTATGATAATAATAATATTACTATTGAGGGAGAAACGTCACTTGCATTCAGCGAAGACGTTGCCGTCAGATTCAAGGCTTACGGTTGGAACGTACTACATGTTCAGGATGCTAATGATCTGAACGTGCTGGAGAAGGAGATTCAGGCGGCTATAGGTGAAACAAAACGTCCGTCCCTGATTGTTGTAGATAGTCATATTGCGTACGGCAGTCCTAATAAGCAGGATTCGGCTGGCGCTCACGGCTCTCCTCTGGGTGAGGATGAAATAAGGGCGACAAAGGAAAATTATGGATGGGATCCTGACAAAACCTTTTATGTTCCTGATGAAGTGGAAACGTTTAAGAAAGAGATGATAGCAAAGGGTGCAAAGCGGGAAGAGGAGTGGAATGGAAAGCTGAAAGCATATGCGGAAGCACATCCTGATCTGGCGAAGCAGTTTGATATGATGCAGAAGGGTGAATTGCCGGTCGGTTGGGAGAGTGTTATTCCAGACTTTCCGGCTGATGCAAAGGGTCTTGCTACCCGTGAATCAAGCAGTAAGGTACTGAATCCAATTGCTGATAAAATTCCGTGGTTCATGGGAGGTTCTGCAGATCTAGGGCCTTCAACAAAGACCTATATAAAGGAAGCGTCAAGTTTCAATAAAGAGAACTATGGTGGCAGGAATTTTCATTTCGGTGTTCGCGAGCACGCTATGGGGGCTATTATAAATGGAATGTCTTTGAGCAAGCTCAGAGCATATGGGGCTACGTTCTTTGTCTTTTCAGATTATGTACGTCCTGCAATTCGCTTATCTTCTTTAATGAAACTGCCTGTGATCTATATCTTTACTCATGACAGTATTGGTGTTGGTGAGGATGGTCCGACACATCAGCCTGTAGAGCATCTTGCATCATTACGTGCAATGCCGGGTTTAGATGTAATTCGCCCATCGGATGCCAATGAGTTGTCAGTGATGTGGAAGTATATCATGGGACTCAAGGATCGTCCGGTTGCGCTTGTCTTAAGCAGGCAGGGTATGCCCACTCTTGACAGGACAAAACATGCTCCGGCTGAGGGAGCATTAAAGGGGGCTTATGTTCTGATTGAAAGTGACGGTACGCCTGAAGTTATTCTGATAGGTACCGGTTCTGAAATACAAATATGCCTTGATGCATATGGGCAATTGACAAGTGAGGGAATAAATGCAAGGGTGGTAAGTATGCCGTGCAGCAGCCTTTTTCAAAGACAGGACAAGGATTATCAGGAGAAAGTCTTGCCACGTTCTGTAGCGGCGCGCATAGTTGTAGAAGCGGGGTCTAAATTTGGTTGGCATGGCTATACCGGAAGGCAGGATGATTGCGGTATATTTGGTCTTAAGGATTTTGGAGCTTCTGCACCATCCGGTGAGTTGTACAAAGAATTTGCTTTCACTACAGAGAGGGTTGTACAGGTGGCAAAGAACGTTATAAAGAAAAATAAAAAATAGTGCTTTAACGCAGAGGTACAGAGTACCAATATGAATAAGAATATTCACGCCTATCCGAATAAGGAGAAGCTTGTCGCTGCTACTACAGAGCGTATCGCGGATTGCATAGAACAGGCTATACAACAAAACGGCTTGTGTAACATGGCGCTCTCCGGCGGCAACACTCCCGGTGGAATTTTTTCTCTATTGGGCTCAAGTCCATATCGTGACCGTTTGGATTGGAGCAGGCTTCATCTTTTCTGGGGTGATGAACGGATGGTCCTTCCGGAGCATCAGGATAGTAATTTCAGATTGGTGCAGGAAACACTTCTTGAACATATCAAAATACCAGATGAAAATGTCCATCGGATGCGAGGAGAAATTGCGCCGGAAGAGGCTGCAGCGGAGTATGCAGAGTTGTTACATAACCATTTTAAAGAAAGCCCGCCGTGCTTTGACCTGATGTTGCTCGGACTTGGAGAAGATGGTCATACTGCTTCACTGTTTCCTGGAACGGATGCCGTTGAAGAGTGTGAAAAGCACGCAGTAGCTGTTTTTGTACCTAAGTTAGATGCATGGCGAGTAACGTTGACGCTGCCTGTGCTTAATGCCGCCAGAAAGATTTTGTTTCTGGTGTCAGGGAAATCTAAATCTGAGATGGTACAGCGTATAATGAGTAATAAACAACCTGATAAAGAGATTCCTGCAACTATGGTTAATCCGCAAAACGGCGAGCTGCATTGGATGCTGGATTCTGATGCAATGGTTTTAATTAATAAAGATGCAAGAAAGGTAATATTTCCTTTTTAATTATAAAGATAATTGACCGGTAAATTTAATGAGGTTGAAAGATAATTATGAATAAGCAAGTGTTTGGTCTGATTGGTCTGGGCGTTATGGGTCAGAATTTTGTGCAGAATGTTGAGCGTAATGGCTTTAGTGTTGCTGTTTACAACCGATCTTCAGAAACAACAGAAAAATTTATTGCAGGTCCTGCTGCCGGTAAAAATATAAAACCTGCATATACATTAAAGGAGTTTGTTGATTCGCTGGAAAGTCCTCGCAGGATTATGTTATTGGTTAAAGCGGGAGCGCCTGTTGATGCGACTATCCAGCAGCTCATTCCATTACTGGACAAAGGTGATTTGATTATAGACGGAGGGAACTCTTTCTTTACTGATACGGAAAGACGTGCCAAAGAGTTGGAGTCTCAGGGATTCAATTTCTTTGGAATGGGTGTGTCCGGTGGTGAAGAAGGTGCGTTATGGGGACCGAGTCTGATGCCGGGTGGATCCAGGGACGCTTACAAAGAAGTTGAACCGATTATGAAGGCAGTCGCCGCAAAGGCAGAGGAAGATGGGGAGTCTTGTGTAACATATATTGGTCCTGGTGGATCAGGCCATTATGTTAAGATGGTACATAACGGTATTGAGTATGGTGATATGCAGCTTATTGCGGAAGCTTATGATTTGCTCAAACAGGCGCTTGGACTTTCTGCTCAACAATTTCATGAGATTTTTGCAGAATGGAATAAGGGAGAACTCTCATCGTTTTTGATCGAAGTAACAGCAAATGTTTTTAAAAAATTAGATGAAGAGACTGGCAAACCATTAGTAGACGTAATATTAGACAAAGCGGGTCAGAAGGGCACTGGTAAATGGATGAGCATAAATGCTCTGGATCTGGGGTCTGCGATCCCGACAATAACGTCGGCTGTTGACGGAAGGATTTTGTCTTCACAAAAAGAGGAAAGAGTAAATGCCGCAAGTATTTTGACAGGTCCAACAAAAAAGTATGAAGGCTCGTCACAAAAGCTGATTGACGCAGTGAGGGACGCACTTTATGCGTCTAAGATTTGCTCTTACGCACAGGGTATGAGTCTGCTTAAAAGGGCTTCTGAGGAATATAATTACAATCTGGACTTGGGAATCATTGCGAAGATTTGGAGGGCAGGTTGTATTATCAGGGCCAGGTTCCTTAATGATATAACGAATGCTTATAATCGGAACAATGAATTGCCTAACCTGTTAGTGGACGGAGAATTTCAAAAAACCATAGATGCACGACAGGATGCCTGGCGTTCTGTAATTAAGAGTGCAATAGATTTGGGAGTTCCCATGCCGGCCATGAGCGCTTCATTGGCATATTATGATTCTTATCGTAGTGAACGTTTGCCGGCTAATTTGATCCAGGCACAAAGGGATTTCTTCGGGGCACATACATTCGAGCGTATTGATAAACCAGGTATCTTTCATGCTGACTGGGAGGTAAAATGAATAAAGCCAAGCCTACTACTATCGTAATTTTTGGAGCGTCTGGTGATTTGACGAGACGTAAATTAATACCGGCCCTGTTTCAGGTGAGCCTGGAAGGCCTGCTTGCAAAAGGGACCAGGATAGTAGGGTTTGCCAGACGGGAAAAATCTCATGAACAATTTCGTGTAGAAATTGAAGAAGCATTGGTGGAATTTACCCGGTCTAAGCCGAGTGCAGGATCTCCTGAATTAAAGGTCTTTAGCTCATCCTGTTATTACCAGACCGGGAACTATGATAACAGTAAAAGTTTTCATGATTTGAAGGAACTGCTCGAAAGGCTTGATAAAGAGAATGGAATATCTTCTGATAAAGGTAATCGTCTGTTTTACCTGGCAACACCTCCAACAGTTTTTTCTGGAATTGTAGGAATGCTTGGTCAAACCGGACATATCGCTGATCCAAATGATGAAGAGCGTTGGACCAGGGTGATTATAGAAAAGCCGTTTGGACGTGATCTTGAAACGGCCAGTGCGTTAAATAAAAACTTGTCAGCAATATTAGATGAGAGGCAGATTTATCGAATTGACCACTATCTCGGTAAAGAGACTGTTCAAAATATTATGGCATTTCGTTTTGGGAACAGTATATTTGAGCCGCTCTGGGATCGCCGCTATGTGAGTCATGTCCATATCACCGTCGCTGAATCCGTATGTGTAGAGGGTCGTGGCGGCTATTATGACAGTTCAGGAGCACTCCGCGATATGGTACAGAATCACATGTTGCAGTTGTTGGCGCTGATTGCCATGGAGCCACCTGCTTCTTTTGCACCTGATGCCGTTCGTGATGAAAAAGTAAAGCTACTGAGCGCGATACCCCCCATTGGTGCTAGTGAAGTTAATGAGTGTTCCATACGTGGACAGTATGCTGCAGGTACTATAGATGGAAAATTAATTCCTGATTATTTGAGGGAGAATGGTGTAAAGCCTGATTCTGTAACTGAGACTTTTGTCGCACTGAAGTTATATGTGGATAACTGGCGTTGGGCTGGAGTACCGTTTTATCTTCGTACCGGAAAGGCTCTTGCAGGGCGTCTTACTGAAGTAAATATTGAATTCAGACAACCGCCTCTGGCCCTGTTCAGTCATATGCAGGAGGGAGAAGAGAGGAGTCGCATGAAGCCTAATATGCTCTCTTTGCGGGTTCAGCCTAATGAAGGCATACGCTTGTCTATAGGTATGAAGGTGCCGGGTCAAAAAATGGTCTTAGAGCCTCAGGATATGGAATTTTGCTATCAAGATGTTTTTGATGTGGAAGCGCCCGGGGCGTATGAACGATTGATCTTAGATGCTATACTAGGTGATACAACTCTCTTTATTCGTCAGGATGAGGTAGAGGCCGCATGGAAATTGGTGAATGGTGTGATTGATGGATGGGCTAGTGAAGAAGTGCCTCATATTCATCTCTATCGGGCCGGGACCTGGGGACCGTATGCCGCTGATGAATTTATCACGAATGATATAAGGAAATCAAAGGCACTGTAGTTGCGACCTCTTTTAGTGGTATTTTCTTTCAAGTAAACTTCCCCATTTGGCATTATAAGGGTGAACCTTATGAACGGTTGTCTGTTCATGTACAAGTGTCCTTCCTTCATTCGCCCACTTAAAGATTGAGCCTTCCAGATTATAAACGTCTATAAAGCCCAGAGTTTGTAATTTTCTTGCCAGAATAGACGAACGATATCCCACAGAACAATAGACAACGATTGGATTGTCAGGTCTGATGTTCATCAAATGTTTTAACGGATCTTTACTATTATAAGGAATATTTATTGCTCCTGAAATATGGCTTACATGGAACTCTTCTTCTGCTCTGGCATCAATTAGAACTGCCGCTTCGCTGTCAGGGCTTGTTAACCTCGATTGTAACTCCGCAGTTTGTAGTTGTTTAACTTCCGGGTATCTGTTTCTGATCTCGCTTATCACTTCCACCCATGTCAGTGTTTCCTGATTATGTGAACATCCTGTCATTATTTCCAGCCCTGTTATGGTCGCTATTGTGATAAATAGAAAGAATCTTCTCTTTTTCATTGGTTTATCCATATTTGTATCAAAGCAGACGTACACGATTATAAAAGCGAACTGTTCGGTATTCAAATAATTAAATACTGTATCTTCGTAGCTGTATTGAACTCCTCTGAACAGTCCAATCTGTCTCAATAAAAATTGGGGAATATTGGGTGAAAACCGGGTAATTACACCAATAAGCTATTTTATATCTACTTTGTTATTTCTGAGGAGAATGTTTTTTCTTCCTATCATGTTGATATATAGTTATTTACGTTTGACTGGGAAGGGCAGTATAGACAGTTGAAACCGTTGGCACATGGAATGCGATAATACAACTTCAGTAATGAAAATTCAGTCAGAGTTAATATCTGTAGTTTAATTTAGAAAGGAGCCCGTACATGTTTGAAGAAATTAAGAAAGAGCATACAGTGATTATTGATAATCTAAGGAACATGAAGAAATTGAATCTCCATACAAGAGAGGGGCAATCAGTGCTGTTATCAGCAAAAGATGACATACTTGCACACATCAAAAATGAGGATGAGAATTTCTATCCAGTTCTCAAAAAAACGGCGGAGTCAAATGGCGGATTGAAAGAAACTCTTGACGCTTTTGCTAAAGACATGTCTGTGATATCAAAATATACACTTGATTTTTTTGAATCAATATTTACTGAGAAGGGAATAGATCTTGAGATAGCGTTGGAAAGATTTGTTGAAGTTCATACCACAAGGATAAAGAGAGAAGAAGCTGTACTTTATGCAAAATGCGGTAACGCATCTTCAGTCCTGTAAGGTAGCCGTGCTTTTTTAAGCAATTGCAATGTTCAAATGTTTACAGTGGAACCTTTCTCTGTGTGCTGGATCAGAATATATCAGTGCGATAGTTGTAATTACCGGACGGAAGCAGTGAACATGCCGCAATAAGAGCAACGACGATCAAAGATCGTCATCACCATCTACATTGAACCACAATTCATCTACATCATTTCTGTGAATCCTGATATTTTTCATTCCTTTGGCAACATACGAGGATAGTTTGCTGAGGTTTCCTGTTGCAAAGGAAAGAAACTCCGGGTCGTTTATTTCATCTCTGAGTATTTTATCATACATTCTAAAAGCGGTTTCAACATCAGTTTTACCCTCGCTGAGAGCGGCGACGACATCTGCTAATTTTGATATGCAATCCGGAGAGATCTGGTGAAAGTATGCTCTCTCCTCGGGCTGGATCCAGTCAGATTTTGTTATCATCGGCTCTTTTTTTACGTTTTCTTAATCTTTAAATAGTGTGATAAATTTGATCTCTTATTTATTACCGTTTTGATCTTTCCTTTGCTTGAGGTAAGTATCGTCATTACACCCGGACCATGA
The DNA here is from genome assembly GCA_018648405.1 of Candidatus Scalindua sp. GTDB lineage: Bacteria > Planctomycetota > Brocadiia > Brocadiales > Scalinduaceae > Scalindua. The sequence goes on along the minus strand of JABGRF010000282.1, from coordinate 376 downwards.
CCGGCGATAACACAGTCTGAATGAACTATGATGCCGATTGAAATGGCGTCAGTCTTGTAAATTCTTCCATAGGAGTGATCAGCATCAGAAATAGCTACGAAGTCTCCAAATCGAAGAGTTTCGAGTCCTGCTTTTTTAACTGTCTTTTTGTCGAACATTTGAATGTCGTAATCGCCTGAGTAGCTATGGTTTGAGCCCAGGCCCGAACCCATAATTGCAGCTGGAACTATATGGGTTACTGGAAATACGAGGGTATCTTTCGTCTCTTTTACCGGTATCTTTGATAAGAGGTGGGGAGATATATTCATCACGTGTATGTCAGGATAATAGTCTGTTAACACCAATCCTGTTCCGTACGCCTTAATCTGCATCTTGT
>JABGRF010000204.1 GCA_018648405.1 Candidatus Scalindua sp. | reverse complement strand
GGCTCCAGACAGGAAATATAATAGTTCCGGCATCACTGGCGGCTTCTGATAATGCCACATCGTTTTTGATGTTTTCTACATCAGGCAGGTCAAAGAACATATCAAAGGCGATAGTACCGGCACCACCTTCTTTGAGATAGTGAAGTAGTTCTGCATAACGGTTTCTCGGCCAGGGCCACCTGCCCAGACGTTCCATGTCTTTGTCAGATATGCCTATTATGGCGATTTTTGGAATATCAGGAGCGCTTTTGTGAGTGTTGTGTGTGATGCGCCAGTCGTATAAAAGTTTTTCGAGACGGTTGAAAATTCCTGTGAAATATAGTAGGGATATGATTGCTGCAATTGACAGCCCCCAGAAAAGGCCGTAATAGTTTTGGTTGGTTGAGTGCTTAATGTTATGCCCCCAGGGATTGCGCTTAAGAAGAGACGCCGATCACCAAATCAATAAAAATTTAAGATTTTACATTGCTTGATAGTCTTCTATTTCTATTCCGTACTCCTGCATCTTTCTATAGACTGTTGATCTGCCGATATCTAATTTTTCAGATGCTGCAGATATATTACCATTTGTTGCATTCAGTGCTCTTCTGATAAAGATCTCTTCAACTTCACTTAAGGGTAGCACATCTCCTCTTCGCAGTGCCGCTTCCAATTTAGAAAGCCCATCTTCAAGGGACTCAATCATTCTCAAGCCATTTGCATCCAGATCAGGGAAATCAAAATGTTCCGGGAGAAGCGTATCATTGTTTGTTATCAGGATCGCTCTTCTGATACTATTCTGAAGTTGCCTGATATTGCCCGGCCAACGGTAATTTATCAGCTTGTCCATAGTAGAAGAGTCTAATTTGTTTATTCTTTTGCCTGACAGCGCCCCAAATCTATTAACAAAGACATTAACCAGTTCTGGAATATCGGCCTTTCTGTCACGCAACGGGGGGATGTGAATTCTAAAAACGTTAAGACGGTAGTACAGGTCTTCTCTAAAGTTTTTAGAATTTACCTCATCTAATAATTCCTTATTACTTGCAGAAATAATACGTACACTGGTCTTGATAGATTTCTGTCCACCTACTCTCTCAAATACCTGCTCTTCAATTACACGTAGAATTTTTGCCTGCATGGCAAGAGGCATCTCCGTTATTTCATCCAGAAACAGTGTGCCATTGTTTGCGCGTTCAAGCTTGCCGATTTGTTGCTGGATCGCTCCGGTGAAAGAACCTTTTTCGTGTCCCATTAATTCGCTTTCCAGTAAATTTTCAGGAATTGCTGCGCAGTTTATAGTGCATAAGGGCTCCTTGCTTCTTGGCCCTCTATAGTGGATAGCTTTTGTAACCAGCTCCTTTCCCGTACCGGTTTCACCTTGTATAACGACAGGTACATCACTGTCCAGGACGGTTTGTATTTTTGAGAGAACATCTTTGATCTCATTGCTGCTACCAATAATTCTCCACAGTTCCGGTTCTTCTCTAAGCTTAAGTGTATTTTTAAAATCTGAGTGTTTTGTCTCTTTCATATGTACCTTTCATGTCCGGCCTTGCCATTCGTAGTGTTTACGAAAATAATACTACATGGCTGATCCATGCCGATTCGTATATTGCTGCTTTTGCCTAGTATTTTCAACTAATAATTTTATACGGTGACATTAGGTTGTCAATAAAAATATATTCCTTAAGTCTTTTTAATATTGGTTCTTATAGATAAAGATTCTTTCCTTTAACTCAAAATATGCTTTCACGTGAATATGCTCTCATTTACGTATAGTGAATGAAGCGGGATTCTTGATTTATTTGAGAATCCAATAATTTCAATAACCGGGTGGTATTAAAAACGAGGAACAAGCTCGGTAAGGCTCTGTCAGGGTTATTGGCAGGGTGGTGAGATATGAGGCAGGTAAGTGATAAGGGTTTAAAGACATCTTGTTGACATGATTGTCTTCAAGTGTATAATTCCAAGACGTTTATGTTGATTTGTGCAAAACGACTTTCCAATTGCTATGGACAAAACAAACGAAAGTGAAAAGATTGAATTTGACCTGATCTTGCAGGCAATCTACCAGAAGTACGGTTACGATTTCAGGGATTATGCAAAGGCCTCCATAAGACGCCGTTTACGCTATCGACTCACCCAGTCAAATCTCAAAACAATATCTGAAATGCAGCACAAATTACTTAACGATAAGGAATTCTTTGATTCGTTGCTTTTAGACCTTACTATCAACGTTACTGAGATGTTCCGGGATCCATCTTTTTTCAAAACTATCAGGGAGGTTGTAATACCTGAATTCAAAAAACAGCCTTTCATCAAGGTGTGGCATGCTGGATGTTCCAGTGGTGAGGAGATTTACTCTACGGCAATTCTGCTGAAGGAGAATGGAATGTACGAATCTTCCCTGATTTATGCTACAGATACCAATGAGGTTGTTCTCGATAAAGCCAAATCAGGGATCTTTCCAATTGAAAAAATGAAAGATTTCACTGTCAACTACAGAAAGGCTGGCGGTCTTGCATCTTTTGCTGATTATTATACTGCCAAATATGATAGTGCAATCATGGACAACTCCTTAAAAAAAAACATTGTCTTCTCCAACCACAATCTAGTGACAGATGGCGTCTTTGGAGAAATGGATATGATAATGTGTAGAAACGTACTCATCTATTTTAATAGAGAGTTACAAGACCGTGTATTCAGGCTTTTCATGGATAGTCTTCGTCCTGGCGGATTCCTTTGTCTGGGCTCTAAAGAAACCATAAGATTTTCATCATACTCGGATAATTTTGAAAATGTAGCTGAGAAAGAAAAAATATACAGAAGAGTCGGAGTGCCTTTAAAAAACCTGAAAATATAGCCCGGTTAAAAGGTTATGAATAATACAGAGATAACACAAAAGTCAGACAATAATTACATAACAAAAAACCACAAATATAAGGTAATTATTATAGGTGCTTCTACCGGAGGTTTAAAGGCCATACAACCAATTCTTTCAGCTTTGCCGGCAGAATTTGCCCTATCAGTTATTGTCGTAATGCACAGGCATAAAGATACAGATAGTTATTTAGAACGATCATTGGATGATAGTTCTAAAATGCATGTTAAGCAGGCTGATGAGAAAGAAGAGATTAAGGCAGGAGTGGTTTATGTGGCACCACCAAATTACCACTTGTTGATAGAAGATGACGGTACGTTTTCCATGTCGGTAGAGGGGGAGGTTAATTACGCACGGCCATCTATTGATGTGGTCTTCGAGTCAGCAGCAGAAGTTTATGGTGAGGGACTTGTCGGGGTTATTTTGACTGGCGCGAATAAAGATGGCAGCCTGGGGTTAAAGAAAATAAAGGAAGCGGGTGGCCTTGCAATTGTCCAGACACCTGAAACCTCTGAAGCTGCGGATATGCCCAGGGCGGCTATGGCAGTTGCTAGACCTGATTATGTGTTGCCCATAGAAAAGATAGGGCCGCTACTGAGAAAGCTTGAAAGCGAAGGGTAAGGGTTGTATAATACTCAGGTTTAATGCCACAATATAAAAAGCTACAGACAATTATTTGTGAAATAAAATAAAAGTGAACGATCGCATGAATATTCTTATTGTAGATGACAAGCCGGCAAATCTTCTGGCCCTACGGAAAATTTTGACCAAGCCTGGATTAAATATTATAGAGGCTTCAAGTGGTAATGAAGCTTTGGCATTGCTCCTGGAACATGATTTTGCGCTTATTCTCCTTGATGTTCAGATGCCGGATATGGATGGATTTGAGGTTGCAGAGATAATGCGCGGAAATGAGGAAACAAAGAATATTCCCATTATTTTTGTGACCGCAATCAGCAAAGAGCAAAAATACATTTTTGAAGGATACGATAAAGGTGCCGTGGATTATCTGTTTAAGCCATTGGATCCTGATATCTTACAGAGTAAAGTTAATGTGTTTCTTGAATTGCACGGACAGAAGGATGCCCTTAAGAAAACTAATACTGATCTAAAGAAAGCAAACGAAAGGATTCTGGAACAACAGGAAGCGCTTATTGAAGAAGAGCGCCTCAAGGTACTGCTTCAGATGGCAGGAGCAAAGGCCCAGGAATTGAATCAACCACTATCATCTCTGTTGGAAGATATTGAGTTGATGGGAAGAGTTGATGACAATCCAGAGAAAACTGTTGAATGTATAAAACGAATGAAGGTGTCTGGAAAGAAGGTTTCCGATATAGCAAAAAAGATTAACACCATGCATTATTCAGATCCTATACCGCTGGATTATGATGGAACAGCGGTAGTTAGCTTTGATAGAGAAATAAGTATACTTGTAGTAGATGATTCAGAGGATGTTTTTGAAGGGTTTAAAGCCTTTCTAAAAGACCAGGATCTTATCACTTTCTCCTGGGCTGGAAATTTTAACGATTCATTTGCAATGTTAGAGCAGGAACGGTTTGATCTGGTTTTCCTGGACCACATTCTTAATGAGGGAACAAGTATTGACTATCTCAGAGCTGTTGAGACAGAAGGTATAGAAACTCCCATAATTGTTGTTACAGGACATGGCGACGAGATGCTTGCATCAAAGGTGATACAGATGGGTGCCTATGATTATTTGCCGAAGAGTAGGATCAACTCAGAGTCTCTTGCCAGGGTTATAAATAATACACTGGAAAGGTATCGTCTAAGAAATGATGTGAAGAGGGCTCAGTCAAAGATGGCAGAAATGTCTACGGTAGACGAATTAACGAAATTACACAATCGTCGCTATTTCATTGATGCGTTGGAAGGAGAGTTTGAAAGAGCAAACCGATATGATACGGAGATGGCACTTGTTATATTGGACCTGGATAACTTCAAAAAAATAAATGACACATACGGTCACCCCACCGGTGACAAGGTATTGTCATGTATAGGGAGGATACTTAAGCAGCTTGTCAGGAGGAGCGACCTTGCATGTCGTTACGGTGGAGAAGAGTTTGCCGTGGTTCTGCCTAATGTGAGCAAGGAAAGTATTTATACGGCGTACGAACGATTCAGGGAGACGGTATCAAAACAATCGTTTGAACATGAATCAAAACAGTTTCACGTAACAGTCAGTATTGGTATTGCATTTAGTAATGATGCAGAGTCCTCAGATGATTTGCTGTCACATGCTGACCAGGCTCTTTACCAGGCGAAAGAATCAGGCAGGAATAGGATAGTAGATTATAAAGCCGACAATAAGTCAGGTGACTAAGAGAGTTACATCACTTGCTTTTTATTTCAACAAACACTTAATAATAGATAATAACAATGGCATTAAAAATTTATAACACATTAACAAGAGAGAGAGAAACATTTGTTCCAATTAAAGAAGGACGGGTTGGTATCTATGTGTGTGGGCCGACAGTTTACGATCATCCTCACATTGGGCATGCCAAAAGCTATGTCAGTTTTGATATTGTCGTACGCTATCTAAGGCATCTTGGATATAAAGTGAGATACGTGCAAAATATTACAGATGTTGGGCACTTGACAGATAACGCGGATGCCGGGGAAGATAAGATTGAAAAAAGGGCTAAGCTGGAGCAAGTTGAACCGATGGAGTTAGTTGAAATGTATATGCGAAGCTATTATGAAGATATGGATGCATTAAATAACATTCGGGCTGATATTTCACCTCGTGCAACCGGTCATATTCCTGAGCAGATAGATCTTGTAAGTACACTGATAGACAAGGGATTTGCTTATGAGTCAAACCAGTCTGTCTATTTTAATGTGGCCAAGCTGGAAGACTACGGTAAACTTTCAGGGCGAAAACTGGATGAGCAGGAGTCAGGGGCGCGTATCGAGGTAAATCCTGAGAAGAAACATCCGGCAGATTTTGCACTTTGGAAGAAGGCCGGTTCAGATCATATTATGAAATGGAACAGTCCTTGGGGAGTCGGGTTTCCAGGATGGCATCTTGAGTGTTCGGTCATGTCTATGAAATATCTGGGTGAGACGTTTGATATACATGGTGGAGGGATTGAAAATGTATTTCCCCATCACGAGTGTGAAATTGCGCAAAGTGAGACTGCTAATGGATGTTCTTTTGCACGTTATTGGATGCATAACAATATGGTAACAGTTGAAGGACAGAAGATGGGGAAGTCTCTGGGTAATTTTGTTACGCTCAAGGATGCATTTAAAAAATTCTCACCTTTAACAATACGCTTCTTTGTTCTCAACACACATTACAGCAGCCCAATCAACTATAGTGATGAGGCTTTGGAAGCCGCTGATACTGGTCTGGAGAGATTGCTCAATACAATACGTAGTTTAAGAGAACGAATGGAATCATCCAGCGGGACTGAAGGGCAGGAGATATGGAAGACGAAATTAGAAGGTTACAAAAACACCTTTGAAGAGGCAATGAATGAGGATTTCAATACGGCCGAAGCGTTGGCAGTTCTCTTCAATTTAAGCAAGGAAGTTAATGGCCTCCTTAGCATGGACGAGGATGCTAGCGAGGGCGTATTATCAGAAATCGACTCATTCTACAGGACTTATGGTGGTGACGTTCTGGGGATCATTACCGAAAAAACAGTTTCGCACGATTCAGATGGAGCCGATGTGTATAAGATGGAGGATGATCTAATAAAAACATTGATTGATACAAGGAATGATTTACGGGATTCCAAACAATGGGAACTGGCAGATAAAGTAAGAGACAGGTTAAGTGAGCTGGGGATTATCATCGAAGATAAAAAGGACAAGGTCGCATGGAGGAAGAAGAAATAATAGTATGAGAAAGTTTTTAAATAGAAAATTAATATTTACGGTTATTACTTGTCTGGTTGTCTTGGCATCGGGTCGCTTTGTATCCGAATCATTCGCGCGGGAAATCTTTAATAATGTTTCTGTGTCCGAAGCGAAATATATGATGAGTGAACAGAATAACAGCAAGGTGGATTTTATCCTTGATGTAAGAACAGGAGAGGAATATGCGAGATCTCATATCAAGGATGCCGTCCTTATTCCTATTATGATTCTGACAGAAAAAATGCACGAGATCCAAACTGGTCAAAGTATCTTAGTATATTGTCATAATGGCAATAGAAGTAAGGTTGCTTGTGAATTGCTTACATCAAGGGGTCACAAGCATGTTTTTAATATGCTGGGTGGAATTGAATCGTGGATAAAAAAAGGATATGAAGTTGTAGAGTGAAAATTTACTAAACCTGAGGGTTTTGAAACAGATGATTATAGAAGGCTTCATTAAGACTGCAAAAAAGAATTTCAATAAAACCGTTCAGGAAGATTCTACCGGGATGTCCTTGACATTTGGTCAGACGCTTACTGCCGGTATTCTTCTGTCCAAACACGTTCGCAACTTTGAAGGTGAGAACATAGCCCTTGTTTTTCCGGCATCAGTGGGAGGGGCTTTGGCTTTCATAGCCACGTCATTGTCAGGCAAAACCCCTGTAGGTCTGAATTTCATCGCAGGTAAAGATGAGCAGGAGTGGGCGATAAAAACTTGTGATATAAAAACAATTTTCACATCAAGAGTGTTTATCCAAAAGGCGGAAATCGCTGAAGACCCGAGAATGGTGTTTATTGAAGATATAAAGGAAAAAACATCAAAGTTGGAAAAAATGTTTACTTATTTCTCTTGTAAGCTCAAGTCGACCCAGTCCTTGATTCAAAAATTTAAAGAGTGTGATGCGCCTGATAAGACCGCCATAATACTATTCACCTCGGGATCAGAATCACGTCCAAAGGGTGTTCCTCTGACAAACAAGAATATTTACATGAGTATCCAGGCTTTCAGTACCGTTTTTCAACCAAATCTTGAGGATAAGGTGTTGGGCACCTTACCGTTCTTTCATGTCTTTGGTTTTGTTGCATGCCTCTGGCTGCCATTGATAATGGGGATGGGAGCTGTATTTCATCCAAATCCTACTGATTATGAAAGACTTGGTAAGATTGTTCACAGATATCGTGTTACAATGCTTTTAGGGACCAGCACGCTTTATAGAGGATTTATGAAAAGGTGGAAAAGGGAGCAGGTTTCGAGTGTTCGCCTTGCATTTGCAGGAGCTGAAAAGTTAAGCGAAAATGTTAGGAAAAAATTCGATGAAAAAATGGGTATTACAATTTTTGAAGCCTATGGGGTTACTGAAAGCGGTGCTTGCATTACGGTGAATTATCCGAATGACTATTGTCATGGAAGCGTCGGAAGGCTCATGCCTGATGTACAGTGTAGAATAGTGGATACTGAAACTTATGAAGAGCTGCAGCCTGGCGAAGAGGGTCTAATATGCATCAAAGGTCCCAATGTTATGGACGGATATTATAAGTCTCCTGAATTAACCAGCCAGGCATTTCATGACGGTTTTTATATTACCGGTGATATAGGAAAATTTGAAAATGGGTTTTTATATATTACTGATCGTCTTAAAAGATTTGCAAAGATAGGGGGTGAGATGATCCCCTTGACACCTATCGAAGATAAATTGTCATATGTGTTAGATCAGCATACTGAGAGCGAGAAAAGAAGTTGTGCTGTCACAAATATTCCTCATGCACAAAAAGGTGAGCAACTTATTGCTTTTGTTGTTGATGCTGATCCGGATAAGATTTCACTTAATAGGGGGCTCGATCAAG
>JABGRF010000133.1 GCA_018648405.1 Candidatus Scalindua sp. | reverse complement strand
GGAAAAGAGTGGACAACACCATCGGAGATCGGTCAATGGTTCAGGCAAATACGAGGGCATCAGATGGCTCGCGCTGCTGTAGAAAATGCCTGCTGGGATATGACTGCCAGGGTCAACAATATAACCCTGCATGAATTACTGGGCGGAACACGAAAGGACATTCCTTGCGGTGTCTCCATAGGCATTCAAGACACACCTGAACAGCTATTGGAGAAGATAGGAATTGAGATAGAAGCCGGTTACCGGCGGATCAAGATCAAGATCAAGCCAGGCTGGGATTATGATATCCTTAAACTAGTCCGTCAAACTTTTCCCAATATCACGCTCTCTGTAGATGCTAATTCTGCATATACTCTTGCTGACATCAACATGCTAAAGAGTTTAGACGAATTCAATCTCCTGATGATTGAGCAACCACTAGGCCATGATGATATTGTTGACCACTCACATTTACAAAAACAGATTAACACGGACATCTGTCTCGATGAACCGATTATTTCCCTCGATAAAACCCGTAAGGCAATTGAAATGGAAAGTGGCAGGATTATCAACATAAAGCTGGGACGAGTGAGCGGCTTCAGTGAAGCTATTAAAATCCATAACTACTGCTACGAACACAATATTCCGGTTTGGTGTGGAGGAATGCTTGAGGCCGGCATTGGACGTTCCCATAATATAGCATTATCAACACTTCCCGGTTTTATCCTGCCAGGAGATGTTTCCGCAAGCAAACGGTATTTTAAAGAGGACATCATCGAGCCACCTGTCACTGTCAGTAATGATGGATTTATTAAGACCCCTCAACTAACCGGCACAGGATATGAGCCAAAAGAGAAATATATCGAAAGTATTACCACAAGAAAAGAGGTCTTTTCTGTATAGAGGTGTGATACTGTATTTGCCTTTTGAAAACGAGCAGAAACTGTTAAAGTGCCTCAATCATCAAATACATAAAAAAGTAGTTGAAGATGCTCTCAAACCACTTGTTCGAAAGACTGTTGTTTATGGCTTTATTGCACAAACTGCATATACTCAAGCTAAAAATAATCGTTGTAATATATTGGCTCCATAACTATATTATGAATTGATGCAGAGTATTAACAAAAATTCCAGAATTATATAATAGTTTATGCAAAACAGTTCTTTTACAAATCCGAAAATGGTAAAGCTAGCCAGAGTCCTGATTATCATAGTAATCGTATGGATAGTTGCAGATTTTTTTGGTATAAAGCCTACGAGTTTTTTCCAGCCAAAAGTTGGAATGCGCCCGGTGACACAGCCATTGGGGGATTTAGGAGCAGATGAAAGAGCAAGCATTGAAGTTTTCAAACGAATTTCTCCTTCTGTCACATACATAACCAACAAGAGATTCCAGAGAGATTATTTTTCATTTAACGTTATGGAAATACCTCAGGGAACAGGCTCAGGTTTCCTGTGGGATAATAAGGGGCATATAGTAACCAATTTCCATGTTGTCTATGAGGCCGACGAAATAGAGGTCAGGATGCGGGACGGAAAAAGCTACGATGCTGATGTTGTAGGGGCAGACCCTGACCACGACCTGGTGGTGTTACAAATCAATGCCACGAACCTTAATATTTCACCTGTGATGATCGGGAATTCTAACGATTTACAGGTAGGCCAGAAGGTATTGGCAATTGGAAACCCATTTGGACTGGATTCCACCTTGACTACTGGCGTTATCAGTGCACTGGGCAGGACAATTCAGTCTATGACCAAAAGATATATTCATGATGTAATCCAAACAGACGCGGCGATAAACCCGGGTAACTCAGGCGGACCACTTCTGGATTCGTTTGGCAGATTGATTGGTGTAAACACTGCCATTATAAGCCCCAGCGGTACATATTCTGGAGTTGGATTTGCGGTACCTGTGGATACTGTAAATCGAATTGTCACGAAACTGATCAATCATGGAAAGGTAGGACGACCGGGATTTGGCATTTCACTTATTCCAGAACATATTATGTCTAGAATAGGGACAGAAGGAGTTGGGATACTAGAAGTGTTCAAAGGAAGCTCCGCAGAGGAAGCAGGGCTGAGAGAAGTGAAACGCTTATCGAATGGCCGGGTACAGATGGGAGACATAATAATCGAAGTTGCTGGATCAAAGATAAGAGGAAGTTCAGACCTCGTCAGAATTCTAGACAAACACGAAGTTGGAGACGAAGTAGATATTATTATTATCAGAGAAAACGTAAAAAAATCTATACAGATAGTCATACAGTCGGTTAATTGATTTTTTTGTAGGAGAGAAGATTTAAAGTGAAAACTTCCGGCCTATTACGAAAGCAGAATCTCTTTAAAACAATTACACATGGGTTCATTTAAAGGAACCTTGGCGTCCTACAACTCTATACTTCAAAAGCATTATATAAAAACGTAAATGCTATAGATATTACCATTTAGACTGGTTTTAGATAAATTTTCAGCATATAACACTACTTCCATTTCTCACTCTTTGTCCTTGACAAACTCCTTTAATAGTTGTAGATTAAGCGCGTACTAATCAGGCTAAAAACACATCTATTGTATTTTACAAACCCACAGCTTTGCTATTAAGAATTGTAATTTAGCTAAGTAATATTAAAGGCAAAGTATATCTATCATGCTTTATCCTAACGGGATACCTTGTTAATGGTTTACTGCAATTGAAAATATTAGACCTTCTTATTTCTCATATTTGCAGATCAGGCTGATACGATACATAATTAAAGAATACACACTGATCATTCAGAAAAAATCAGACGCATTATATAGAAATTAATTACAAGAGCATCAATAAATATGGAAGAAAAGAGCAACATCACTCAAAAAAAGGGAATCATTAATGAAAAAGATGGTACAGAGATGGTTCACATTCCTACAGGATCTTTTTTGATGGGGAACGAAAAAAACTCTGTAAATGTTGATGCTTTTTACATTGATAAATATCCAATAACAAACAATCAATATAAAAAGTTTACAACAGAAACGAATTATGCTGAACCGATTTTCTGGAAAAATATAAAATTTAACAACCCGGAACAACCAGTAGTTGGTGTAAACTGGACTGATGCCGTTGCTTATGCGAATTGGGCGGGAAAAAGGCTACCAGAAGAAAAGGAGTGGGAAAAAGCGTCCAGAGGCACAGATGGAAGAGAATATCCATGGGGAAATGTAAAACCGGATCAAAGTCTGGCTGTTTTTGATTTAGATATTTCTAAGGGTGCTCCCACAAATGTAGGTACTCACCCTTCAGGAGCGAGCCCTTTTGGCTGCTATGATATGGCAGGAAATATCTGGGAATGGTGCCAGGAATGGTATACTGAGGAAAAATATCGTGTTGTTCGTGGAGGTTCGTGGATAAATCACCTGAATATTTTGAGCTGTTCTTATAGAAGTTGCAGTGTCCCGGCGGGAAAGGACAACAATGTTGGTTTTCGCTGTGTTAAAGACATAGCGTAGTCAGAATAAGGGATCGGTATGTTCTGTGGACTTATTATAACACCTTATCAATTGTTCTCAAAAAGATCCCAGGAATGTGAAAAATCAAAATCACCTTCAAGTTTAAATTTTTCATCGAATTCTGAATAAAAATCATATAAATCCTTAAAGTCTTCTAAAGTATCTGTTTCCGTCTTGCCCATTAATCCACTATCAACCAGATTAAAAACTATTTCCCCAAAGTCGCCACTTTTAGTTATACCCCACTGCTCTAAAACTATCCTTGTCATATATCCAAACTTCTCCATCGCAAATTGCTTGATTCCTTCTGAAAGCTCCTGCCCGGTTACATGACGTTCTTCTTCTATTGAACTATTGTATTTTTTACCAAGATGAGAAGCGGTATAATCAAGAGCCTCAAAAATAAACTGATATGATTGCATTGAAAAACGGCAATCCTTGTCAACGACCCTCTGAAGTTTTTTCCATGTATCATGTACGTTTTTTTTACTCATATTTCTTCTTTATACCAGATCCAGAGATAGAAATTATTTTCAATTATTGCCTCTTAATTTACTACGGGATATTCAAACTTAGGGAATATCGGAGATCCTTTACACACCTTAGTACCCGGACGCATTCCACCCCATGCAAAATTATGCCTGACAGATTCTTCATCTGAAGACAATCCCAACTGATTGCACATCTCTTCTGCAACATTGGGCATAAATGGTAAAATAAATAATGAAATCACCCTAATTGATTCGGCAAGGTTGTATAGAACCTCATTAAGATTATCTTTCGTACTTGTTTCCTTCGCCAACGCCCATGGCTTTGAGATCTCTACATATTTATTCACCAGCCCAATGTAATCCCATATTGACTCTAATGCCTTACTAAATTGCAAGTTGCTCATTGCATTTTCAACTTCGTTGTTTAGTGTCTTAGATCTCTCAGCAAGCTCTTTTCCTTCCGCTGAGGGCAAACCATCATATTCCGGCACTATACCATCACGATATTTCTCAATCATAGTTAATGTTCTATGAAGAAGATTTCCGAGGTCATTTCCCAAGTCGCAATTAATTCTGTTAACCATTGCTTCGTAAGAGAAATTGCCATCCAGTCCAAACGGAACTTCTCTCAGCAAGAAATATCTATATGGATCCACACCATAAGTCTCCGTTATCTCAACAGGATCTATTGCATTACCTAATGATTTTGATATTTTTTTGCCTTCAAGCGTCCACCAGCCATGAGCAAATATTTGATAAGGAATTTCCTCACCTAACGACATAAGCATTGCAGGCCAGATAACACCATGAAACCATAAAATCTCTTTACCTATTATGTGTACATTTGCAGGCCAGTATCTCTTTAGCGCGGAAGAATCATCCAGCTCTAAAGCCGTCATATAATTAAAAAGAGCATCAACCCACACATAAATCGTATGCTCATCGTCCATTGGAACGTGCACACCCCATTCAACCGCTGCCCTGCTCACACTAATATCATCTATACCGCCTACTATTCTTCTGTGAAGTTCATTTCTTCGTGACTCTGGCTTAATAAAATCAGAATGTTTATCAAAATATTCTAGAAGCAAATCCTGATACTTGGATAATCTGAAGAAATAATTTTTTTCTTTTATTTTCTCAACAGAGCGTCCACAGTCCGGACAGTTGTCTGAAGACAACTGCATTGACGTCCAAAAGCTTTCACACGGAATACAGTACCAACCTTCATATTCTCCTAAATAGATATCCCCGTTTTCATACATTTTCTTAAATGCATTTTGTACTTGTTTTACATGACCACCCTCTGTTGTTCTAATAAAGCCATCATTAGAGATATCAAGCACTTGCCATAAATCTCTAAACCTGCCTGACATCCTGTCTGCCAACTCAATAGGTTTCTCATTATTAAGCTTGGCAGCTTTTTCTATTTTCTGACCATGCTCATCAGTTCCCGTCAAGAAGAAGACATCGCAGTCCCTCATCCTTTTATATCTTGCGAGAGTATCAGCAGCTATTGTTGTGTATGAGTGACCTATATGAGGAATATCATTCACATAATAAATTGGCGTGGTTATATAAAATGGTTTCTTATCCACTATGCTTCTCACAACCAGACCCGGCTTCAGACCCGCACCCTTTTCCAGTACTAGTCCGTGCCCCTCTTACTTGCTCTATAATTTCTTTTTTGCTTATAACAACCAACTTTTTATCTTTCGATTCCATAGTTATTTTCTGTTGCAAAATATCATAATCTACTACCTCTCCAACACCTTTGGTAGTGGCGATTAATGTCCCTTTTCTTGGAAGATTATGTTTCATTTCTTCGTATGCATCGTCCTCATATCTAAGACAGCACATTAACCTGCCACATCTACCAGAAATTTTTGACGGATCAAGTGTTGCCTTCTGGTTTTTAGCCATCTTCATGGTAACCGGTTCCAGATTCTTCAAGAATGTTCTGCAGCAAAGCTCTCTACCGCAGTGCTGATATTCGGCTAATAGTTTAGCTTCATCTCGAACACCAATTTGCTTCATCTCAATCCGGGATTTATACTTCTTGGCCAGATCCTTAACCAATTCTCTAAAGTCAACCCGCCCTTTAGCCAGAAAGTAAAATATTATTTTCTTACTCCCCAAAAGATGCTCCACACTGGCAAGTTTCATTGGGAGCTTATGTTCTTTTATTTTTTCCTGACAAAAACTATATTCTGAAGGAATACTTTTGTTTTCAATCTCCTCTTGCTTTTTCTCTTCATCTTCTGTTACCTTGTGCAACACCTCGCCCATTCCAGAAATATCGGTTTCGGCATCCAACTCTAAGGGCTGTGAAATAGCTACACCAAATTCAACACCACGAGCAGATCTAATAACGATCCTATCACCTTTTTTCAAATCGGCATCTTGAGTAAAAGCATTTTCGACATTTCTTAAAATACCATATCTCACCGTCACTTTATATCGCATAGGCATTTACTATTATTTTACACAAAATATAGAGGATAAACTGCTGCCAAAACTAACATAAAGAAATTAGATTGTCAAGTTCATCCACATGCGCACAATATACACTTTTAATATAAAAGAGTGGCTTGTGTACCACATTAAAAACAAGAATCCTAAACATCCTATACCTCACATTGCCACAACGACAGCACAAGGGATAATTGAGAAAAACACTTATATTATTTCAAACCATACTTTTCTAGTTTTCTGTAAAGCGTTCTTTCACCAATCCCCAGTATCTTTGCGGTTTCTCCTCTATTCCCACCCACATATGCCAGTGTATTCTTCATCAGCTCTTTTTCCATTTCATCCAATGTTACACCCACTGGGAAAACCGGCCCTGTTAAAGCCGTCCTATTGCTCTTATAAATATGCTCAGGTATATCGTTTATATCAAGCACTCCATTCTGGTTGAAAACAATCATACTTTCAATGCAATTCCTTAGTTCTCTTATATTCCCCGGCCACTCATATCTAAAAAGAATTTTCCTGGCGTCAGGGCTTATATCTTTAATATTCTTACCATTTTTCTTAGAAAATTCCTTAATAAAGGAATCAATCAGCAGGAAAATATCCTCCTGCCTCTCTCTTAATGGTGGCAACCTTAGGCAAATAACATTAAACCTGAAATACAAATCTTCTCTAAACTGACCCTCTTTTACTAACTCTCCCAGATCCTTATTGGTAGCCGCTATTATCCTCACATCTACCTTTATCGTTTCATTACTACCAATGCGAACAATCCTCCCGTCCTCTATTACTTTTAACAGTTTTGCCTGAGTTGTAAGCGGCATGTCTCCAACTTCATCCAAAAATAAAGTACCATTGTTTGCATATTCAAATTTACCTTTTCTTTGATATAAAGCCCCTGTAAATGCTCCTTTTTCGTGCCCAAACAATTCACTTTCAAGAAGAGATTCCGAAATTGCAGCAGAGTTTAACTCTACAAAAGGATGGTTCTTACGCGGTCCGTTGTAATGAATTGCTCTAGCTATTAATTCTTTTCCTGTACCACTTTCACCCACTACCAAAACTGTCGCAGTAGTTGACGCAATCTGTTTTAATATATTGAATATTCTATGCATTTGCTGACTATTGCCTATAATGCCAGCAAAACCAAACTTCTCCTCAAGCTGCTTATGTAAGTCTAGATTACTTCTCACTATATCTTGCTTCTCAACTACTTTATCTACGACCGCTCTTAAATGATCTATATTTATCGGTTTTAAAAGATATGTCGCGGCCCCCTTTTGCATTGCAGTAACTGCGGTCTCAACACTGCCATGGCCAGTAATCAGAATAACTTCTGTTTCAGGCGAATTCTCTTTAGTCTCCTTTAAAATCCTCATCCCATCAATCTCTTGCATAACCAGATCAGTAATCACCACATCGATTCCATCTCTCCTGATTATATCAAGCACATTATTACCACTTACAGCGGTAGAGCATGTATATCCGACTTTTCTCAAGCTTTCTGCGATAGCATCAGCCTGATCCTTTTCATCGTCGATTATTAATATTTTTGCATCCATCACAATATCACTTTTTCTGAGATTTGCTATTAACAGGCAACTTTATTAAGAAGCTACTACCCTTGCCATCTTCACTACGTATGCTGATTGCACCGTTGTTCTCTTCGATAATTCTTTTAGCAGTAGGCAACCCGAGACCAGTACCTGTTTTTTTTGTTGAATAGTAGACTTCAAATATTTTATCAATTTTGTTTTTTTGAATTCCAACACCGGTATCTGTAATATCTATAAAAACATCTTTACTGTCTTGATAAGTTCTTACCATAAGCTCTCCACCATTCGGCATCGCCTGCTGCGCGTTAAGTATTACGTTTAGCAAGGCTTGCTTTATAACGTTACTGTCCAAATTACATTTCGGTAGTTTTGTATCAAAATTCCTAAGTATCCTGATAGAGTTCTGTATCGCTTCAGGACCAATAAAATCCAGAACGCTTTCGATGATCTCATTAATATCACATTTTTCAAAATGAAGAACAGGTCTCTTGGCGAATCTCAAAAAATCACTAAGAATGCTATCCAGCCTGGAGACTTCTTTCTGTAGCAGCTGAACCCTGCTTGACATTTTTTTGTCTCTCTCGGAGTCTAGATCCTGTAAATCTTCGTCCAACAGTTGCAAATTTATGCTTAT
>JABGRF010000367.1 GCA_018648405.1 Candidatus Scalindua sp. | reverse complement strand
GGAACAAGAGATAAAATAGACAAAATAAGCGGAAACAACATTAAGAAGCTGTTTCATGAAAAGAACAAAGGCAAGGGCGCTTCATTGAGAACCGGGTTTCAACATGCTACGGGAGATATCGTTATAATCCAGGACGCAGATCTGGAATACAATCCTAAAGAATATTCAAAGCTGATTGAGCCAATTGTAGACGGAAGAGCCGATGTCGTATACGGATCTCGCTTTCTGGGAGGACCACACAGAGTATCGTTCTTCTGGCACTATGTTGGCAACAAAATATTAACTACACTATCAAATATGTTGACAAATCTTATATTGACAGATATGGAAACATGCTACAAGGTCTTTAAAACAGAAATAATAAAGGATATTAATATCAAATCAAACCGCTTTGGTTTTGAGCCTGAAATAACTGCAAAACTGGCGAAAAGAAAATGTATAATATACGAGCTACCAATATCATACAGCGGAAGGGATTACGATGAAGGCAAGAAGATAGGATGGAAAGATGGCGTTGTTGCTCTGTACTGTATAGTAAGATTCAGACTATTTGATTAAATTAAAATAGATATTCATTCAACATGATTCGGGAAAATGTGATGGAAGACTCTCAAAATAGTACAGATGTGTTTCACACCTGCAGTCTGAAGAACCAAACTTTTTCACAATTTGGATTGCACCGGCACTATGCCCTGCCACACTGTTTAATTCACACTCATCCTTTCTACCAACATATCTGACCACCCTTGTAACCTTCGCATGAGACAATAGATAATCGATGTGCCAATGAAACTTCTTATTGCTTGAAAGGTGCCTGTTTATCCTTTTATCAAGGCCATTTTGAGCACTTCCCGTGTACACGTAATAACCTTTAGGAAAATCAAATGTACCAAGCCGACCAACCTTGATTTCTTTTTTTTTCGGCAGGTTTATAATGAGATTGTAAATCCCCCCTTTTTGTACGGAATCTTTCGCCTTCACACCCAAATACCCATTACGTATATTTCTACTGTTTCTCTCATAATACTTTCTTAAAAATAGTAAAACACCGGACTGATGTTAGTTTATAAACTCAATTATTGCAGATGTCAACATTGCACTACTTCATTCAAGTACCAAACTGCATATTGTCTTGACTTTAAAAAAAAGGCACGTAAAATCACAAAAAGTGGATGCACATGAAATTTATCCACCACTTTCTACATGACAAATCTTACAGGCAGACAATACAAAATAGGACCTGTTACCCTCATCAAAATGAATTTGCCGGAGGTGCAAAATGCCAAGAAAGTTTATATCAGAACTGAATGGTGGAGCCACAATTGACGAAGTTTTTTTAGTCCAGAATAAAGATTTAAGAACCACAAAGAACGGAAGCCTATACATACAGGCACAGCTGTCAGATCGCACGGGAATGATTGATGCAAGGATGTGGGACGCGAGTGCACCATTCTTTGAATCGCTCGGCGATGATACATTCTTAAAGATCAAGGGCAGAACTGA
>JABGRF010000001.1 GCA_018648405.1 Candidatus Scalindua sp. | reverse complement strand
GTGGCAAGAGGGTTTCGCTTCAAGAGTATGCTGATTGGCGAAGCTGTTAAACAGAATTTGCGACGGGTATAGAAACCCGACCTACAAAGAGTGTTGGTATCACGTAGGGCGCGTTTCCATACGCGCCGGTCAACTCAGATGTTCTGTGTCAGTTCAATCAATTTTCCCAGGGATGCTTTAGCCTTCCCGGAGTCAATAGATTCTGCAGCGAGACGTACTCCATCCTTCAGATTTTCAGCACCTCCTCCTGCAACAATTGCGGCAGATGCGTTTAACAGAACAATATCTCGTTTTGGACCGTTCGCCCCATCCAATACAGCATTGATTGCAATCACGCTATCCTCAGGTGAATCTACAATGAAATCATTCATATCTGCCTTTGGAATATTGAAGCTATCGTGAGTAATAAAATAGCTCTTAATCTTTCCATCCTTCAATTCACAAACTTTTGTTTTATCAGTCGTGGTGATCTCATCCATACCATCATAGCCATATACCACAAATGCATGCTCTGTATTAAGCTTTTTAAGTACCTTTGCTACAACATCAGTCAACTTAGCATCATATACGCCTATAACCTGTCTAGTTGCCCTTGCAGGGTTAGTTAATGGCCCCAGGATATTAAAAATAGTTTTGATTCCTATTTCACGTCTTGGTCCCACGGCATGTTTCATCGAACTGTGTAAAAGAGGCGCCATAAGAAAACCGATATTTGCTTTCTGAATGCACTCTTCTACAACTTTTGTATTGGCATCAATATTAACTCCCAACAACTTCAGTACATCAGCACTTCCACATTTACTTGAAGATGCCTTATTACCATGCTTTGCTACCTTCAGTCCCGCTCCTGCAACAACAAATGCGGCACACGTCGAAATGTTAAACGTACTTTTTGCGTCTCCACCGGTACCGCAGGTATCCACTACTAAACTTTTACCCACATTGATATGAGTTGCCTTCTCTCTCATAACACTAACACAACCGGCAATCTCATCAACTGTTTCACCCTTCATTCGTAACGCGGTAATAAAGGATCCAATCTGCACCTCTGTTGCGATGCCTTCCATTATTTCCTTCATAACCGTCTTACTCTCTTCAAAGGAAAGGTCTCCGCCTTCAACGATTCTTCCTATCATCTCTTTTATCATGACGGTGATTATTGCAGAAATGATCAAGGGTGTCAAGAATTAGGAAGTATGATTACGTCGGGTTTAGAAACCCGACCTACAAAAGAATAACGGTATCATGTAGGGCGTGTTTCCATACGCGCCGGTCAGCTGAGAACCAAAAGAAACATTTAGGATGGGCATGCATTGACAAAAACAGATTTAATTCTAAAATCAAACATCATGACAACTGCACATAGGAAAGTAGTAACAGAACAGACTATTCAATCCGCTTACAAATTATTAGAATCCTGCGAACTGTGCCCAAGGCTATGTAAGATTAACCGCTTGAATGATGAAAAAGGATTCTGCGGTATTGGAGCAAAGGTTGTTGTCTCTT
>JABGRF010000145.1 GCA_018648405.1 Candidatus Scalindua sp. | reverse complement strand
TTGAAGTAAGGAATAGAATGGATTATATCATCCTGTTTCCGCGTGTCCATATCAGCACAGAAACGATATACAAAAACCTCAAAATTGACTTGACAAAAAAAAGGAAAGATGTTAGCTTTTTTTTGGATGCACTGAAATATTCTGAGGTTGCCAGCATCTCTAAGTTGTTATTTAACCGTTTGGAAGAAATAATTTTTGCAACATACCCTGATTTACTACAAGTCAAAAGCACGTTAGAATCTTTTGATTTTTGTGGTCTTTCAATTTCTGGTAGCGGATCAGCCTTCTTCGGTCTATGCAATGATAGACATCAGGCAGAAGTTATCAAAAGCAAAATTGAGTTAAGCGGAATGGGAAATGTATTTGTAGCTACAAATGTTATAACACCATAGACAACGAGATCGGAAGGAGGAGTTATTACTGTGAATATTACCGAAGTCAGAGTGAAGCTTACCGAGGCAAAAAAAAATCGTTTACAGGCTTTCTGCAGCATAACAATTGATAATGACTTTGTAGTAAGAGATTTGAAAATTATTGAGGGGTACAAGGGAGCTTTTGTTGCTATGCCAAGCAGAAAGCTTGCTGACAAATGCCCTAAATGTAATTCCAAGAACCACCTTCGCTCACGCTTTTGTAATGACTGTGGAGCTAAGCTCAATGACAAGCGAGCACTAGGCGAGTCTGGAGACGAATCTAAAGGAAAATTTAAATTGTATGCTGACACTGCTCATCCAATTAATTCAAAATGCCGTGATGAAATTGAACAAAAGGTACTTGCTGCATACAAAGAAGAATCTGAAAAAGCAAAACAACCTGGCTATAAACCTCCCGCAATGGAAGTACCGGATCTAGACTTTGATGAGGACAATACAAACAGTTAATGGATAGTAACACCCATCGTAAAGGAGTGTATAAATAAAACATTCCTTTATACCAAGCCAATTGACCGATCAGAAGTTGAAATCTTCTAAGTCACTCGCTATACTTAACTCTAGATAAAATCCTGAACTTAATGCCCTGTGGGCAGACTTTTTCATATTAGCACGGGGTGGACAATGCCCACCCTATAACTCAAAAAAGCTAAAACTCATTTATTAATAAATGTACAAAATCAAAATTTATTCACAAAAAAAATAAAATGCATAAGACAGGTTCACAAATATTAATTGATGCCTTAAAAAAAGAGAATGTAGAATATATTTTTGGTCTGCCTGGCGGTGTAATCATACCACTTTTCGACACGTTGTTTGATGAGTCTGAAATTAAATTCATACTAACACGCCACGAACAGGCGGCAGGACACGCGGCTGATGGATATGCCAGAGCTACAGGTAAAGTAGGCGTATGCATAGTCACATCCGGTCCCGGCGCAACCAATCTGACAACCGCTATTGCTACGGCCTACATGGACTCCATACCCATGGTTGCCATAACTGGTCAGGTGAAAACGCACCTTATAGGCAGTGATGCGTTCCAGGAAGCAGACGTAACAGGCATCACACGTCCTATTTCAAAACACAATTACCTGGTTAAAGATATAAAAGAGCTGGGAAGAGTAGTTAAGGAAGCGTTCCATATCGCTTCTACCGGCAGACCTGGCCCTGTTGTTATCGATCTTCCTGTGGATGTAACAACCGACACATGGGATGGAGATACTCCTGACACCGTAAACCTGCCAGGATACAAACCATCATTCGAAGGCAACATACGACAGATAAAATTAGCGGCTGATGCAATAAACAAATCAAAAAGGCCTGTGATTTATGCGGGTGGTGGAGTTATATCTTCAAATAGTTCAGAACAGCTTATTGAACTTGCGGAAAAAGCAAATTTACCGGTAAACACGACTCTGTTAGCACTGGGAGTATTTCCTGAAAACAGCGAAAAAGCGTTGGGCATGCTAGGCATGCACGGAACAGTCCCTGCCAACTATGCAGTTCATGAATCAGATTTATTAATAGCAATTGGAGCGAGGTTTGATGACAGGATCACGGGCAAAATAGATGAGTTTGCCTCAAAAGCACAGATTATCCATATAGATATTGACCCAACTTCTATAAGTAAGAATATCAAAGTGCATATCCCGGTAGTTGGCGATGCCAAAAATATTCTTACTGAATTAATAAAACATGTAAGTCATGTTGAAAGACAAGAGTGGTTTGAAAAAATTGCAGATTGGAAAAAGAAATATCCCTCACTTTATGACAATACAAGTGACGTTGTAAAACCACAATACGTAGTTGAACAAATCTGTGAGGCCACCAAAGGCGAAGCGATTGTCACTACCGAAGTCGGGCAGAACCAGATGTGGGCCGCACAATATTATACTTATACAAATCCGAGAAGCTTCTTGTCTTCCGGTGGTTTAGGAACCATGGGGTTTGGTTTCCCTGCCGCAATAGGAGCTCAACTAGGATGCCCGGACAAAACTGTAGTTGCCATTGCGGGTGATGGTAGCTTCCAAATGAATATTCAGGAACTCAGTACCGCCGTTAAATATAATTTACCCGTTAAGGTTGCTATCCTGAACAATGGCTACCTTGGTATGGTAAGACAATGGCAAGAGCTGTTTTATGATAAAAGATATGCCCACACTTTACTCGATGGCAATCCAGACTTTGTTCAGGTAGCAAAGGCCTATGGAGCAGATGGTTTCCTGGTTACCGACAAAAAAGATGTCAGGCCAATCATTGAAAAAGCGATCTCGATAAACGGTCCTGTCGTTATAGATTTTAGAGTAGACCCGGAAGAAAATGTATTTCCAATGATTCCAGCGGGGCAAGCCGTCACTCAGACTAAGGGCGTTGAATTAATCTGAAGAATGGCAAACGCATCATCTGGTTTTTCAGAAAACCACATTTCAAACAGATCAAATCATAATTTTTTTTGGTGTGTCTTTACTGATTTTTCCACTAAAAGGACCGTAAAGTAAGTATGAATCGATTTTATGTTCCATTCCACGCCGGTTTGAAAAACTTATGGATAGATAGTTCAGAAAGCCATCATATTACACACGTTAAAAGATTGAAAGTCGGCGACAATATCATTGTGTTTAATGGAATGGGAGATGAATTTGAAGCAGAAATCGAAGAGATTGAAGATAACAGAGTCAAAGTCAAGATCAATCAGCAGAAGACTATCAGCAAAGAAAACATAGTTGGAATAGATATAGCCTTTGCTATCCCCAAGGGAAAACGTTCTCACCTCCTGATCCAGAAATGCACTGAACTGGGCGTACATAAGCTAATCCCAATAAATTATGCACGAAGTGTCGTAAAGCTTAAGGACGACTGTTCTGCGAAAATAGAAAAGTGGCAGAAAATTGCGATTGAGGCATCAAAACAGTGTGGCCGTAACACAATAACGGAGATTGGAGAAGTTGTTAATTTTGACAATATCCTCAAAACAGTCGACAGCTACGATCTGTCCCTCTTTGCATGTAGCCAATCTGATGCAAATAATCTGAAAAATACGTTGCAAGAACATCCAAAACCAAATAATATAATAAGTTTTATTGGTCCGGAAGGTGGATTTACAACAAACGAGATAGAGATGGCAACAAAATCCGGTTGCAAATTTGTCAGTCTGGGAAGTCGAATTCTTCGAATAGAAACGGCTGCAATTGCTGTATCTGCAATTCTTTCGTATCACTATTCAACCTAGTTTTTTAACGTTTTGAAATGCTATTATGTTATACGCAGTAATTATGGCAGGAGGTTCAGGTACCAGGTTTTGGCCCTGGAGTAGAAAAAAAACGCCAAAACAGCTCTTGAAGATCACCGGACAAGAGACCATGATTACACAGACTGTTGATCGTATTATTGGCGAGATTCCTCCAGAGAATATTTATGTTGTAACGACGTCTACCCTGACTAAGAGTATTGAAGAAGAGCTGTCTCAAATACCGGCGAAAAACATTATATCAGAGCCTTTTGGCAAAAACACGGCCGCATGTATTGGCCTTGCGGCAGCCATAATCTCAAAGAGAGACGCCAGTGCCATCATGGCAGTAATGACGGCAGATCATATAATTGAACCTCCTGATCTTTTTTTAAAAGCGTTAAAATGTGCAGAAGAACTCGCGACAGAAAAGAATGCCCTCGTTACATTCGGAATTAAACCGACAGAACCGTCGTCAAATTACGGTTATATACAAAGAGAAGAAGAGGTAATTAATCTTCACGGTTTTCCGGTTTACGATGTAAAATGCTTTACTGAAAAACCGAATCGTACTACAGCAGAAACCTTTTTGAAAAGTGGTAAATATTACTGGAACAGTGGCATGTTTGTCTGGTCGGTGAACACAATATTAGAAAACATAAATACTCTTATGCCTGACCTATCTCAAGGCCTTGAAAGAATCGAAAAATCACTGGAGACCCCTGATGAGTCAAGTGTGATTTCTCACGAATATGAAAAGTTTGACAACATATCAATAGATTATGGCATAATGGAAAAAGCATCAAATGTAATGATAGTTGAAGCCGATTTTACATGGGACGATGTTGGTTCCTGGCTTGCTGTTGAAAGACTAAACAAATCTGACAACAATAATAATACAATATTGGGTAACCATTGTGGATTTGATACACAGGGAAATATAATTATTGGAGACAATGAACGCCTGATAACAACAATCAATGTGTCTGATATGATTATAGTGAATACAAAAGATGTTACTATGGTTTGTAACAAAAACAGTGCTGAAGATATAAAGAAACTAACAGAACTCTTAAAAGAAAAAGGTTATGGCGGTTATTTATGATTTATCACAACTTAAAAAATTGACATAAAAAACAATTTATAAAATACCGTAAATAGGTTAATATGGAGCCTTCTTAACAGCAAATATTTTTTACTTTTCATTTAGGATGAGAACAACTAAAACGCATTATGGAAATTAATAGAAATACAATAATAAAAGATCTGGTTAAGAAGTATCCTCAAACCATGGCAGTCTTCAGAAAATACAACCTTGTCGTGGCTGGAGGTGTAAGGGGACCAAATGAACCTCTCGCATTTTTTGCAAAAGCACATGAAGTTGATTACGACGAAATTGTTGAAGAATTGAAAATTGCTATAGAAAAAGGTGTAGATGAAAATGCTGAAGAAGTGAAGTTGGTAGAAGACAAGGTATACTCTAAATTTTTCAAAACAGCTATTTTAATGGCATTGACGATAGGGGTCGCGGTCGGCGCTATCATATTAACATATATTGGTTCAAAGCATAATTTTCATTCTGCAGTCCATTCTCTGGTACAGACACATGGTCATGCCCAGATGTTTGGGTGGATTGGCCTTTGCATAATAGGTTTTGCATACTACATAGTCCCCAGAGTAAAGAACGTCGAGCTCAAATACCGTGAACTGACAACTGTATGCTTCTATCTCATGGTTGCAGGAACGGTCTTAAGGATACTCGTTCAACCGTACGCCAATAAAATAACGAGCTTCCTCCTGCCAATCTCCGGTCTGTTAGAATTTCTGGCAATTGGAGTATTTGCATTTATTATCGTCAGTACCGTCCTTGCGAGCAAAGAGAAGAGAGAAGCATACGATAAATTTATCGTAGCAGGGGTATTATGGTTTCTACTGTGCGGTGTAGCAAACTTGTTTATGGACGGATATATGCTTATAGCAGGTACAAACGATATTCCGAAAACAGTTTACAGCCCGTTTGTACATGTATTTCTCATGGGATTTGTTTTCATGTTTATATTTGCCGTAAATATAAGAACCGTGTACGCCTTCCTTGATGTAGGTACGGCCAGGATTGGTGCTATAAATACAACATTCTGGATCCTAAATCTAACCATACCTTTCTATTTCATTTCTCACTCTTTAAGTTACAAGTTTCCATTCTTGATACCAATTTCAAATCTTACAGTATATTTAGTCGCATTCAGCATTTTACTGTTTGTCTATGGTATCAGGATTTTTGAAAAGTCCACACAGGAACTTGATGATGTTGTAATGGATAGAAGCTATTCAAAAACTATCAGGACTGCTTATGTCTGGTTAATTATTGGAATACTTATTCTTGGGGCGAAACCACTCTTTGAGACATTTTCAGAAGCACAGTATCTATTCCATGGTGCTGCAAATCACGCCCTGGCAGTCGGTTTTATAACTTTTATGATAATAGGATACGCATCCAAGATGGTTCCCACCTTCAAGGGCGTGGATATGCATAGCATAAGACTTGCTAATCTATCCTTTTATCTCATAAACATCGGGTGTTTCCTCCGGGTTTATACTCAGATAATGATCGGGCTCTCACGTTCGGAAGATTTTTACTACTCTCTCATAGGGTTTTCAGGCTGGATTGAGCTGACTGCAATAGGCATCTTCGGATACAACGTATGGAAGACAATGAATGCGGAAGACGAGGACATTGAAGAATCTGAAGAAAAATTAACAGAAATAACAGGAGACACAAATATTGCCAAGGCAATCGATCAGTTTCCTGAAATTCTGGACGTATTCCTGAAATTTGGGTTCAAACAACTTGCCAGCCCCGCTGCAAGGAAGACGGTAGCAAAAATGTTTACAATTAAACAAGCAACAAAAATACACCCGGTTGAAATAGATAGCCTTCTTAAAGCTTTAAATGAAAGAATTAAAAAATCATGAATATACTAAAAGAAATCATATTACTTGTAGTTGTTAGTTTTTTGTTTTCCTATTCTTGTTTCGCACAAACGGATGCAGAGCATTCACAAACAGAAGAAAAACATTCACAAACGGCTAAAGAACATTTTGAAAGAGGTGATAGATTTCTTTCCAGAAAACTCATTCCGGACGCAATAGTTGAATTTAAAAAAGCCCTACTGCTACTGAAAGAGGATCAAGATCAACTGAAAGCTGAAATATATGCATCACTGGCAAATGCGTACAACTGGAAGGGAACACACAAAGCCGCAATTACTGCGTGCAATAAAGCACTGGAAATTAACCCTGACATTGCCAATGCGCATTATGATCTGGGATTTGCTTATAGAGAAGAGGGAAATAGGGAACTGGCAGAGAAAGAATTTGCACTCTATGAAAAATTATTGAAGCAAGAGGGTGAATACATCGAAATCCCGGAAAAACTATCATCAGAGGATATTGAAAAATTTGTTAAACCCGAAGACACATCTCCAAAAATAGATACATTTGAAAGCGAAAAAACTTTAGATAAAATGCCGGATCTAACAGAAGCAGATAAGATAGCACAGAAAGCTTCAATAGAAAAGTTTTTGAGGGAAGGCGCATCTTTTTATGACGAAGGCAAAATTGACGATGCAATTGACGCATTCAAAGAAGCACTTGAAATTGACCCTGAAGAATCAGAAGCTCACTATTACCTCGGCAACGCGTACGCAGACAAGGAAATGCTTGATGAGGCTATCGCGATGTATAAGAACGCAGTAGAATACAATCCTGAATTTGTAGATGCATATCTAAATCTGAGTATGCTATATTTGGATATGGATCTGATCGAAGAAGCAATCTCCTTATGTAA
This sequence comes from Candidatus Scalindua sp., assembly GCA_018648405.1. GTDB lineage: Bacteria > Planctomycetota > Brocadiia > Brocadiales > Scalinduaceae > Scalindua. Next base: position 1,249 of record JABGRF010000145.1, on the reverse strand, counting down.
ACATGCTGTAAGCACAAATCCAGATGACGCATTTTTATGTTTCCACCTTGGGGAAGCATACGCCATGAATCTACAATACAAAGAAGCAATTGAAGAGTATAAAAAAGCTATGTCCATAAACCCTATGGATCCGGAAACACAATACCGGTTAGCTGAGTCTTATTACGAGGTCAAGCAATTTGACTTGGCGTTAGAGCATGCGACACAAGCTGAGGAACTGGGATATATAACTAATCCCGACTTTATGGATGATTTGGAAGAAAAAGCTGATACTGAATAATCATATCAATTTTCTTATGTCACTCCAAAGAGAGCGTATCAGACGTGTCCTTTGGCAGGCAAAAATCCTATTACAAACAACCAATTAATAATTGCTTTTCTCTTAAATATACACTCGTTGAATTCCGCATTCTAAAAATCATCTTAATTTTGCAGAAGTATTTCTATACTTCCGTGCCCCATCCTAAACGTGCTTTAATATCCATCACCAGACTGAAGACCGCCGGGATCAGAAGTAATGTAAAAATTGTAGAAACGATAAGACCTCCTAATACAACACTACCAAGGCCGCGATAAAGTTCACTTCCTGCTCCCGGGAATATAACCAGAGGCAGCATGGCAAATACCGTTGTAGCAACACTCATAAATATTGGCCGGATACGTGTCCTTACACTCTCTATAAGCGCCTGGCGAGACTCCATCTTCTCTTCCCGCATATTATTAAGAGTCTGATGCACAATGAGGATAGCATTGTTTATCACCGTCCCTATCAAAATAACAAACCCGAGCATGGTAAGCACATCCATAACCTGTAATGTAAATATATTCAGAACCGCAAGCCCTACAAAACCTCCAACTGTAGCCAGAGGGACGCTGAACATGATAATTATTGGATAGAGGAATGACTCAAAGAGAGCAGCCATTAAGAGATAAGAAATAGCAATCGCCAGAACAAAATTCCATTGCAATGACTTGCGCGCCTCTTGAAGTTTATCGGCGGTACCTGCAAGATTGGCCTTATAAAGACCACCCAGTAAGCCTTTCTTCACCATCGGATTAAGTATTTGTGTATCTATTATGTCGAGTGCTCTTTCCAATGGCATTGTACGCGGAGGTATCACCTGTATTACAATAGAACGATCCCTCTCAATGTGATCTATCTCTTCCGGCCCTACACCTAACTGAATATCTGCAACTGTACTCAGAGGCACATAATCACCTGATGGAGTAAAAATGAATATCTGCTCCA
>JABGRF010000002.1 GCA_018648405.1 Candidatus Scalindua sp. | reverse complement strand
GGCCGCATAAAGAGAGATAGGATGATCCACATTTTGGTGAACCGAAAACGGCATCTTTGTGTTTGCCCCATAAACAGAACTCGATGAAGCAAAGACAAGATGTTTAATATCACTGTGCCTGCATCCTTCAAGAATATTTAAAAAGCCTACAATATTGCTATCAATATAAGCACGAGGATTTGTCAGCGAATACCTTACACCGGCTTGTGCAGCCAGATTCACAACATAATCAAATTTGTTTTCAGTAAATAATTTTTCAATCCCTTTTCGATCAACTAAATCCAATCTATGGAATGTAAAGTTTGGATCCCCTTTGAGTTCATTTAGCCTGAATTTCTTCAGATTAACATCATAGTAATCATTAAGATTGTCAATCCCAACAACACTATTACCATGTTCAAGCAAGCGTTTTGATAAATGAAAACCTATGAAGCCGGCTGCTCCTGTTATTAAATATTTCATTTTTTATTCGCTGACTATGTCAGCTGTTGTAATACCACTCTGTCATTAGTTAACAAATTTTCAAAAGGTAAACTGGTATCTGTGAGTGTTCAAGAGAAATAGTATGAAGAATAATTCATAGATATGTGATGTGAGAATTAGATTTTAGTAAAGAGAGAGGATTACCGCAATGGGTTGTTTAGATTGGATCAATATCAGAAATAAATACTTCGGCAGCAGCACCTTTCTGTAGAAGGTCAATACGTATTACAAGCTTGTAATGACCTTTTCTTTCGACAAGAATCCCCTCAAGTCCCTTAAGCGGGCCGGCTTTTACCCTTACTGCTCTACCCTTTTTAAGATATGCATACTGGTCCAGCTGGACTTCGCTTTCAGCAATTGACTTTAGATCAAGGATCTGTTTTTCCGGTATTGGCGTAGGTGCATCTATATCAGTGCCAATTATCCTTGTCACACCTCTAGTAAACTTAATATCAAACAAACGCTCTTTATCCGTACATACAAACATGTATCCTGGAAAAAGTGGTAAATCAACATACTTCTTCCGATCCCTCCTCCGACTGAGCGTATGTACAAGAGGCAGGAATGTCTCAATTCCTCTTTCACTGAGAAACGAATCTACCTGTTTTTCATGCCTTGATCGTGTAGTTATAGCGTACCATTCCATAGATTTGTCCATAGTAAACGTTCAGACAAAATTGTTCAAGCTATAAATATTCGCTAGCGTCACAAGGCATGTCTGGTTGATAATTTATAATTTACTATTCAAATCGAACCAAAAAAGAACTGATTACATAGCAATATTATTACACTTGCATTTTAATGTTATCGCTATATAATTTGTAATAATAAATACAGCTCTTTTACGTTAAAAGCCGTAGAGGAAAGCACCTTTAGAGTAATTATTAATAAGTGTAATGAGGCGAGAAAGCCACTTAAGCCATTTAGATTAAGTAGTTAAGAAATTGAGCGCCCGTAGCTCAATTGGATAGAGTAGTGGACTTCGAATCCAATGGTTGCAGGTTCGAGTCCTGCCGGGCGTACCAATATA
>JABGRF010000281.1 GCA_018648405.1 Candidatus Scalindua sp. | reverse complement strand
GTTGGTACTTGGCGGTAGCAATAAATTATCAGATAAAATATCGAACTGGTACTTTATTAAAATCTAGGTATTCAATTTGCTCTTCACCCACGTACAACAGGTGTCTTCGTATATATTAATGATTACGACAAGTTTCACCGGCATATACAACTCAATACTCTATGCGTTTTCTGTGTATTCCGTTATTTTCATATTGAAAGGCGGTACATTATGTCTGATAAGAAGAAAGAAGTAGAAAGCGTTTCAAGCACGGCTCAGCTGGCCAACACTCCATTCATTGATATCGACGCTTATGCGCCCAAAATGATGGCAAACAGAGTGGGGCAGGTAGGAATATCAAAAGCGAATATGGGTTTCCTGACAACACTCGCCCTTAGTATTCTTGCCGGTGTTTTTATTGCATTAGGCGCACAGCTTATGATGATGGTAACACATACCGCAACCTCCAGTTTCGGTTTAAATGCGTTAGTTGGTGGTGTCACCTTTACCATGGCTTTGGTTTTAATAGTAATTACGGGTGCAGAGCTTTTTACGGGCAATTGTCTTATTGCCATGTCCTTTTTTGCCGGAAAGATTACGAGTGGTGATCTTACCAGGAATCTGGTTATCGCTTTTATCGGAAATCTTATAGGCGCGTTGAGTATCGTTTTCTGGATATACATTTCCGCACAGTGGACAGCCCACAACCATCTGCTTGGGGCCAAGATAGTCATTGCTGCCAATGAGAAGGTTAATCTGTCATTTGGTGTTGCTTTTGCCAGAGGGGTTCTCTGTAATGTTCTGGTATGCCTGGGTATCTGGCTGTGTTACAGTGCCAGAAATAACCTGGATAAGGTGTTATCTTTACTTTGGCCAATATCTTGTTTAATAGCCTGTGGGTTCGAGCACTGCGTAGTTAATATGTGGCTCATCCCGATGGGTCTTCTCTTGAAGGGTAACCGTTTCGTAATGGAGGCTGTTGAAAGGGTAAATGGAGGCCATTTAGATGTTACGAATCTTACTTGCGGTAAAGGGTTTATAGTTGATAATTTGATTCCCGTTGTCCTTGGAAACTTATTTGGTGGTATTATATTAGTTGCGGGTGTTTATTGGTTTGTATTTTTACGAACACCAAAGAATAAGAAAGTAGGTCAAAATGGCTGAAAACAAGACTGCAAAAACCAGCAGGACTATAAAAAAGGCTGTTAAGGCAACAAAACCTATTAAAACGACGAAAGTTGTTAGGACAACAAAGGCTGTAAAACCTGTTAAGTCGACGAAAACTGTCAAGACTGCAAAGGCCGTTAAGCCTGTAAAAACTGTTAAGAAAACAAAGCCTGTAGAGGTTCCAAAGAGAACCAATGTAGTTTATGATATAGACGCCTATTCACCCCCACAAATTGCAGCACGACTTGACGCAGTAGCAGGTGTAAAGGCAAAAGATTCCGCAGCGAACACATTTTTGCTGGGTATTAATGCCGGCGCTTTTATAGCGCTGGGTGCTCAATTTGCTACCTTAGTGATAAGTGATTCCGGACTA
>JABGRF010000239.1 GCA_018648405.1 Candidatus Scalindua sp. | reverse complement strand
ACTTATGAAGTATTTTATCCCACTTGCAAAAGTAAAGACCTGACCCCTTTGGTTGTTTTCTAATTTTCCTCAAATATTTGATAGGCACATAACGACCAGCATCAGCTTTTGTCTATTCGACTGCATGTTATTCGTTGGATACACGGGGCAGGTCTTTACTTTTGTATTGCAGCAAGGTGAAAAAAATAGTTGTCGGAGGTTTTGGGGTGGAGTAAACTAAATCAACTTTATTAATAAACACCATTTAGAGTAGTTAAAGTTATTCTTGGATTTAAAAAATGTTAGCGAGTAGAAAATGATAATAAGTAAATTAAAGCAGCTATTCAAAGCAATCGTGTCATCTACTGTTAACTTGAACATTCATTCGAGTTCTTTTAAAAATCAGAAGCTATTAGCTGAACAGGGAGATGCTGAGGCACAGCTCAATTTAGGAGATATGTATAGTGATGGTGAAGGTATTGCTAAGGATGATCGTGAAGCAGTCAAATGGTATCGCTTAGCAGCGGAACAGGGGAACAAAATCGCACAATACAGTATAGGACTGATGTACGCTGAGAGTGAAGGTGTTACTGAGGATAACCAAGAGGCAGTCAAGTGGTGGCGTAAAGCGGCGGATCAGGGGTTTGTGCCTGCACAATCCAATCTAGGAGTTATGTACGCTGAGGGTAAAGGCGTTACTGAGGACAGTCGTGAAGCAGTCAAGTGGTATCGCTTAGCGGCAGAACAAGGAGCTGTAGAGGCGCAATCTAATTTAGGGTGTATGTACGCTATGGGTAAGGGTGTAATTGAAGATAATAGCGAAGCGATCAGGTGGTATCGCAAGGCGGCTGAACAGGGGTATGCATCGGCACAAGTCAACCTAGGATTGATGTACGCTCAAGGAGAAGGTGTCCCTGAGGATTATGTGCAAGCCTATATATGGTGGAATATAGCTGCGGCATCAGGTCATAAGGATGCACAAAATGGAAAAGAGAATATTAGAAAAAGAATGACAGCTACCCAGATTGCTGAGGCACAAAGCCTATCTCGTGAGTGGGTAGTGAGTCACAAATAATTATTCCTAATATCTGATACACAGTGGGCTCGGGCGATAGAATTACATCACTTAAAGAAAAGGGGGATGTATAGAGTATTGTTAGTTTATAATGCAGGTAAAAAGAGCCAAAAATTAAAGAAATAATAAATCCTATTGAACTTTGGAATGCTGGCAAAGTATATGTAGACCCAATAAAAATTGAGCTGTAGTATTAAAACTGAGCAGCATATTGTGATTTATAAAAATAGTCTTCTTTAATTAAGTTATCTTTTCAAAATAAGGAGTAACCTATAAAAAAACATAAGCATAAACATAAATCCAAGCAATCTATGCCAAAAGATATTATTTCAACTACTCAAGCCTTGCGTATGACAGTGGATAATATTGATAGATTGTTTACGCAAAAATATTTATTAGATGGGCTTTCTACTGGCTTTAAAAATATTGATGCCATTTCTGGTGGATTAAAGCCGGGCGAGGTAACCGTTATTGCTTCACGACCTTCTTTAGGTAAGTCATCTATTGTATTTAATATAGCTGAACATATTGTTATTAAAGAAAAAATGAGTGCTTTAATCTATACCCCAGAAATAAAGGTGGTTAATACTTATAAAAGAATAATATCCTCATTAGGTAAAATTAATTATAATAAACTTCGCGCAGGACAGTTACAAGATAGTGATTGGAAAAAATTTCCTAAAGTTATTAGTTTATTACATAAAAGCAAACTTTATATAATTGATAAAGAGCTTATGACTATCAAACAGATATGCTCAAAAATTATTAAATCAAATAAGGTTGAAAAACTGGATCTCATCATTCTTGATTCACTACTGAATGTAAGACCTAGTGATAGTGATTTAGAGATATATTCTCATGAAAAATATCCTGAGATACTTAAAGCAATTAAAGAGATGGCAGTAGAATTGAATATACCTGTTATCTGTACATCAGTACTGGGTAGAGGTTTAGAAAAAAGAGATATACTTTTTCCAGATGTTATGGATCTCCCCAATGCACCAGCATTTATTAAGTATGCCGACACAATAATGCTAATACACAGGGATGATCTCTATAATGAGAACAGCAAGAAAAAAGGGATAGCTGATATATGGATCAGAAATATCAAATCAGGGAGCAATCCAAGTGGCTTTGCAAGATTAAAATTTGAAAGTAAGTATTTTCGATTCTATGAATTATAAGTTGCCAAACAATATGTTCTTGGAATAATCAGAGTTAGAGTGAAATTTATTTATTGTCGCCGTTCGCTAGTCAAAACTATGCACTTTAGTACAAGGCTTTAGCTGCTACACAATTATGGTAGTATGTGATGTATGAAAGAGCAAAGAAGCGTTACTGGGGCAAGCACTTCTGGGGGATAGGATATGGAGCATGGTCTACAGGTAACATCACAGATGAGATGGTACAAGAATATTTAGAACATCATAGAGATAAGTCAAATGGTACAGTGTCCCTTTATCTCTACTTTATCTCCTAATGATTTCAAGCAGCTTATTAAGCCAAAATAGCGTTTTACATTACGAATATTGCGGAACAAGATATGAACAAAAAAGCCATGATTAAAAAAGCTGTGCGTGTGTTGAAGCTTGGTAATGGTAATGGTAATCAGCATAGAAACAAAAAAATTGCGATGAAGTTCATAATCTCTCATTTTGACGCAACTATGATTAATCATAAGACAGTGGAAATTCCTGAGTTAGGGAGTTGTCATGTTGCTGCATATACAAGCGATCAAGGGGCAATGATGGACTGAGATATATTGAAGCTTGCCTTCATTCCCATAAAGAGAAACTTTTGGAGGAAATTTTGTAAATATTCGGCTGTTTTTTTAGATATGTTAATTTCTATCTGGGCGTCGATAGTTAATGCATCCATATGTACATGGTCGTGGCGGATTCTGTAGAAGTATAACCTTCTCAACCACTGAATCCTTTTCACTTCTGATGAAAGCTTCCATCACCGCCCAATGATAGCTGTGAGGTATTTGGTGACTATCTCCCACACAGAAATCCACAAGGATATGAGTTGCACGAATGGTACTTTGATTAAGCTCTATAAATTCCTCAATGTTAGTCTTGAAGTCAGCCATTACTTGCTCAGCTTTCATCTTGGTCTCGTCAGTCAGCAACATTTGTTCGATAACTCGGTACTTTCTGAAGTACCTCCTACGCAGCATGCTAATCGGAAACTCTGGATAGAGTGTCCCTAATTTACCTAACTTATTAGCTTCTTCTACGGCTGCCTCTACGATTGATCGAAGTCTCTCCATCTCATGTTCATTACCTGGATAGTCGACTTCATGCGTATGTGGGCCCAAGTAATGGCTGAGCATTGAGAAACCAATCTCAGCAAAGGTCAGGATGTATGAACTCTCATATTCCTTCAGTAGGTTTGCGCCTTTATCGAATTTATGTTGTTCGATTATGATTTCCATGAACTGTGCTCCAATCGTTGGGTGGAAATAAGGTAAAAATAAGACAACTTTTTGAACAGTTTTTCTGTTGAAAAATTGATGGCTCTAATTATAAACCTCATTCTTGACTTAGTCCTTAATTTTCTCAAAAAATAATCCATACTCCGAAATAATCAGGGTCAGAGTGTAATTTATTTATTAAAACAATGAGGTTTAAAATTCTATGTGGAAATTGAGCTGTTATGATATGGTTTACCTACCACTCTAACTATACTGATTTATTTAATAGGATCTACACATGAAACTACTAAGCCTCCCTCTTCTCTTATTACTTCTCCTCATTTCAACAATAGGGGCGGCTGATTTTTATTCAGGCGTATCTTCTTATTCAAAAAGAGACTATACTACAGCACTGCGTGAATTTAAAAAAGCAGCTGGACAGGGGCATGCTTCAGCTCAGTACAGTCTTGGGCTCATCTACACCAATGGAAATGGTGTAGATGAGAATGATATTGAAGCATTCAAATGGTATCACAAGGCAGCTGAACAGGGGGTTGCTTCAGCTCAGTACAATCTTGGAGTTATGTACGATAAGGGAGATGGCGTAGCAGAGAATGATATTGAAGCATTCAAATGGTATCGTAAGGCAGCTGAACAGGGAGTTGCTTCAGCTCAGTACAATATTGGACTTATGTACGCTAAGGGAGAGGGTGTAGTAGAGGACGATATTGAGGCATATAAATGGTTGAACTTAGCTACAGCATTAGGACATAAAAATGCAGCTAAAGTTAAGAAGCTAATAGCAACAAGGATGACTCGCGCTCAAATTGCAGAAGCCCAGAAATTATCTACAAAGTGGCTTAAAGAACATAACCGATAATCTCTAAAAATTAGCTAATGGGAGATGAGCTTTAATACCTCTTTACCCCCTCTAAACTATACTCCTCTAGTACGCTAATTTTCAGCCGATATTTCTGTTTCACATACAGCCATTTTTCTGCATAACTGCACCAGTAAAATAATTAAGTGTTGTGACCCTTTATCTCCTAATGATTTCAAGAAGCTTATTAAGCCAAAATAGCGTCTTACATTACGAATATTGCGGAACAAGATATGAACAAAAAAGCCATGATTAAAAAAGCTGTGCGTGTGTTGAAGCTTGGTAATGGTAATGGTAATCAGCATAGAAACAAAAAAATTGCGATGAAGTTCATAATCTCTCATTTTGACGCAACTATGATTAATCATAAGACAGTGGAAATTCCTGAGTTAGGGAGTTGTCATGTTGCTGCATATACAAGCGATCAAGGGGCAATGATGGACTGAGATATATTGAAGCTTGCCTTCATTCCCATAAAGAGAAACTTTTGGAGGAAATTTTGTAAATATTCGGCTGTTTTTTTAGATATGTTAATTTCTATCTGGGCGTCGATAGTTAATGCATCCATATGTACATGGTCGTGGCGGATTCTGTAGAAGTATAACCTTCTCAACCACTGAATCCTTTTCACTTCTGATGAAAGCTTCCATCACCGCCCAATGATAGCTGTGAGGTATTTGGTGACTATCTCCCACACAGAAATCCACAAGGATATGAGTTGCACGAATGGTACTTTGATTAAGCTCTATAAATTCCTCAATGTTAGTCTTGAAGTCAGCCATTACTTGCTCAGCTTTCATCTTGGTCTCGTCAGTCAGCAACATTTGTTCGATAACTCGGTACTTTCTGAAGTACCTCCTACGCAGCATGCTAATCGGAAACTCTGGATAGAGTGTCCCTAATTTACCTAACTTATTAGCTTCTTCTACGGCTGCCTCTACGATTGATCGAAGTCTCTCCATCTCATGTTCATTACCTGGATAGTCGACTTCATGCGTATGTGGGCCCAAGTAATGGCTGAGCATTGAGAAACCAATCTCAGCAAAGGTCAGGATGTATGAACTCTCATATTCCTTCAGTAGGTTTGCGCCTTTATCGAATTTATGTTGTTCGATTATGATTTCCATGAACTGTGCTCCAATCGTTGGGTGGAAATAAGGTAAAAATAAGACAACTTTTTGAACAGTTTTTCTGTTGAAAAATTGATGGCTCTAATTATAAACCTCATTCTTGACTTAGTCCTTAATTTTCTCAAAAAATAATCCATACTCCGAAATAATCAGGGTCAGAGTGTAATTTATTTATTAAAACAATGAGGTTTAAAATTCTATGTGGAAATTGAGCTGTTATGATATGGTTTACCTACCACTCTAACTATACTGATTTATTTAATAGGATCTACACATGAAACTACTAAGCCTCCCTCTTCTCTTATTACTTCTCCTCATTTCAACAATAGGGGCGGCTGATTTTTATTCAGGCGTATCTTCTTATTCAAAATGAGACTATGCTACAGCACTGGGTGAATTTAAAAAAGCAGCCGGACAGGGGCATGCTATGGCTCAGTTCAATCTTGGACTCATGTACGGTAAGGGAGATGGTGTAACAGAGAATTATATTGAGGCCGTTAGATGGTTTCGCAAGGCTGCTGAACAGGGACATGTTAAAGCTCAATCCAATCTTGGAGCCATGTACGCTAATGGAATAGGTGTAGCAGAGGATTATATTGAAGCATTCGAATGGTATCGCAAGGCAGCTGAACAGGGGAATGCTTCAGCTCAGTACAGTCTTGGGCTCATCTACGCTACTGGAATGGGAGTAGCAGAGGACGATGTTGAGGCGTATAAATGGTATCGTAAGGCATCTGAACAGGGGGTTGCTACAGCTCAATCTAACCTTGGATTCATGTACACTAATGGAGAGGGTGTAGCAGAGGATTATGTTGAAGCATATAAATAGTTGAACTTAGCTGCAGCACTAGGAGATAAAGATGCAGCTAAAAATAAGAAGCTAATAGCAGAACAGATGACTCGTGCTCAAATTGCAGAAGCCAAGAAATTATCTACAAAGTGGCTTAAAGAACATAACCGATAATCTTTAAAAGTGGGCTAGACCTAAACTCTGCTCTTCTGGTACACTAATTTTCAGCCGATATTTTTGTTTCACATACAGCCATTTTTCTGCATAACTGCACCAGTAAGATTTTAATGGAGGCTTCCACCGTGCTAGTGACTTTGCCCCTTTAGCTCGGTTTGCTTTAGCAGAGGTGACGCGAAGATTTTCAGAATAATCAGGGGGCAAGAGTGTAATTTATTGTCGCCGTTCGCTAGTCAAAACAATGTACTTTAGTGCAAGGCTTTAGCTGTTACACAAATATGGTAGTATGAGCAGAATGAAAGAGCAAAGAAGATCAGGTCATACAGTGACGGTAATAATGGTTCGCTTGGTATGGATTACAAAATATAAAATTATGGGGTAGCATATATATCGGTGAATCTAAACCGTATTATATCTAACCTTACTAATAAGTATATAAAGTAATCATGTATTTATGGTCGATATACTCATCTACACTTTTTCTTGATGGGAATAATCCTGTACGATAGAAAACATGCCATACGAAATCAGGAGGCAGCACTTCGTATAGACACTCTGCTGCATACCTAGAAGATATGGGATCGTACTCTTTCTTTATTCTCAGTCGTTGATCTATCAACGTCCAATGTTCTTTTATGTCTATAAAGAATGTATATTCTGAAGAGGCTATTGTCTGCTTTAGGCTTACATCATATTTTCCACAGTGTTCACTAGCGATCTTAAACTGCTCATCAAATTGTGATGCAGCGACTTTCATCGCAGCATGATCATCTTGGTTGAATGCGATTGCAAAGGCATACTCTGGATTCTTATCAACCAGCTTTAGATTGATAGTTATCTTCTTGGAGTTTTTAACAGTAGTTCTACTCTCTCCCGCAGTAATCAAAACTTCTGATGGCATATAGTACTTCCCCGAACAAGCGTTGCACGCAAACAGATGGAGATGATATGTAACAGGTGTGAGCAGTATTTGATTTTTTTCATGGTCAAGAAGGTCTGCTATAGATTTGAACTTGAGACCATAATACTCTGTAGTGTAAAGTTCAGTTTCAGAGTTTTTATTTAGTCGGTCATGCGAGGGGATGAGAGCGCGTGCAAAAGAGAAATCAAGGTCTGGGTAATAACCTTTACCCTCCTCATCCGCATGTTTATTCCAACCAAATAGCCACCCTATAGAACGAGAGTCTGTTTTCAGTAAGTGGAACTGTGTTGGAAAAACTTCACCTTGGTCTCGAATCATTTTCTTTCGTAGAATCTTGCCTATAGATTCCCTCCCTTTAGAAAAAATAGGTTCCCCATTTTTGAAAACTTGGTAATAATAAAAAGACTGTCTGTAAGAATCTTCAGTAGGGTCGAATATATACCCTACAAACTCAATATTATATTTGTCACCAAAATAGTTTAACCCTGTAGAGAGTGATACTACGGGCTTTTTATGAAATACTGATTTATAGCTGTAACCTAAATGTCTTCCCTCAGAGTCTGTGACTTCTAACCAAAGATCGTTGTGTGATTTAAAAAATAATGAATCACGATTCTCTTCTGTAATCAGCCCAACTTGTTTAGATTCAAGAGAGGAGGTGTTACGGATTTTGATACGATCAATTGCAATGTAGATTGTGTGAGCTTGTCCAGCGATCTGTTCCACTTGTCCGTTTTGATATGACGCAAGTTCGATAGCCTTTGAGGTGCTTGGTAGAAGCATGAGGGCGAATATTGACAATAGTATAGTTTTACTTTTCATTAATATTACTCTTTTATTGGAAGGGGATTATGTTGTATCGATGTTTGTCAACAAAGTTGTCCATTTGTTGCTCATTACTTCTCTTCTATATTCTACTCTTAAAGTTTGAATTTAAGAATTATAATTCATCTGTAATCTATTTTAATTTATCGGGGCATTATAATCACACCTTATAAATATTTTGAGAAATATCTCAAGGATTCTTGAGCTTTTGCTTTCATGATATAGAACTTAATCTTATCATTGCCTGTCAAATATTTTTGTCTAATATCTTCCCAACCATCTGGGTCTAAATCATATGCTGCTTGATGACCTATAAATCCTTCTTGTAATTCTGAGGGTATTTCTAAGCCATAAATTGAAATATGTGCGGATTTCACCGCATTTGCAGATTCAACACCACTCTTAAAAGGTCCCAATCCAGCCCATACAGAAAGTACATCTTGCTCCATTTTTGATACTTTATAAGATTCATATTGACGCCAAAACATATAAAAAACAATAACCACTATAATTATAACGCCTAATATTATTAATTTATCATTCATATTTTAATTCCTTTTTTAGTGATCTCTTTTGAGCGAAAACAGGAAGCAGGTTAAGGTGAGCCCGAATCTCTGGACAGAAAATGGGTAAAAATAAGAC
>JABGRF010000003.1 GCA_018648405.1 Candidatus Scalindua sp. | reverse complement strand
TATTTGACCCAGTGCTGGAGTTGTATTTGTCGCCAATCGTGCTTCAGAAATTAACGTGGTCCTCTGCAACCGTTCCGGTAACGCCTTCTTCCTGAACATCTCCTTCTGTTTTGTTAAAGCATCTTCTAGGTGTTGTTTTGTAACAAATCCCATATCAGCCAGAATTTCACCTAACAATTTCTTCAGTATCATACCGGTTACCCCAAGTCATTGATTTTTAACGAGAAACACATTCAATACATCAATCGTACAAGGCCCATAAAAAAATACAATAAAAATATCATATGCTGCTATCGTTATCGGCAGTACCAGATAAGAGGTCTGGGCAAAAAAAGCATAATTTCTGATCACGCCCCGCTTAGTTGTACTGAAACGGCAAATCTATGTTGACACGCTATGGTAAAATTAATAGAATAACTGCCAAATAAGTTCATATACAACTTATACAGAGGAACTATAGAGTTTTAGTTTTTAATACTGTTCAAGGTTTATTTCTGAAAAATGGGCACAAAAGATTTGTTACATACAAGAAAGAAGATACACTTTAAAGAAGGTGATATCATATTTAAGGAAGATGAAGAAAGTTGTAAAGAGATGTATGTTATTGATTCCGGAAGGGTGAATATAGTAAAAAAAGTCGGAGATACCGATATCACTCTAACAACGCTTGACGAAGGTGACTTTTTTGGAGAGATGTCTTTAATAACAGGAAATAAACGAAGTGCCTCAGCAATAGCGCAAACGAATTGTAAGCTACACACTATGGACAAAGAAACATTTGAACTCAATCTCTCAAAGGACATAACGTTCATGAGAAACATTCTTGAGACGCTTGCCCATCGGCTTGAAGAGACCGACACAAGTCTAAAACGCCACATCCAGAGAAGCGCCAGATTATCCAAAGTATTTTGCTCAACCGGATAAGCAGTATTATCTCCGGCACCTTCTGTAATATAAACCTCAAAGAGCAAGTTTCAAAACACTGTACAATTCAATATCATATTTGATTTTACAATTTCGAAAAAATGTTCCTTGCTGCACCGAGTATGCCGCTATTATCGCCTAGTTGTGATAATTCTATCCGCAGAGAATCCGTCGCCTTTTTAAACGCCCTCCCTTTAACCTCTTCCTTCAAAGGTACTACAAGATGCTCTCCCAGATTAGTTACACCGCCAAACAAAACGATCATTTCCGGGTTCAAAAGGTTTGCAATATTCGCTATTGCAATGCCCAGAATAACTCCGGTTTCCTTAATTACATTAAGTACAATTTCATTGCCTTGCATAGCCATTTGGTTCACCTGTTTAAGGCTTGTAAGCGGTTGCACACCATTATCCCTTTCATTCAATAATGCATCGTTGACTCTCTTTAAAATACCTCCTGAGCAGGCATAAGCTTCAAGACATCCAATGTTTCCGCAAGTACATTTTATTCCATCTCTTATAACTGTCGTATGTCCTATTTCGCCAGCTATTGACGATGCACCATGCCAGACTTTTCCATCCAGGATAATACCACCCCCAACACCTGTAC
>JABGRF010000390.1 GCA_018648405.1 Candidatus Scalindua sp. | reverse complement strand
TTCTCAGGCAACTTACCGGACGACTCACGTCTCCATTCGCCATCTCATTCAAGAGGTTTTTCATTCGGTAAACCGGCCCCGCCATCCTGTGAGAAACAATCAGGCTGAAGAAAAAAGTAAAAATTATCGTTCCTACAAGGCAAATTGACAGTACCGGCCATAGAAGCTCCAACAGGGTATATGTGCTTACTCCCCCACTATCCGCGAAACCTTCCTCATGTCCAAAAAGGACAGGCTGCACAACAGAGACCTGTACATCTCCGTATTCATAATAAACCAGAACTAGAGCAGAAAGTGAACCTATAACTACGAATGCCGTTAAGATTGCAAATTTGCTCATCAACCTATATTGGAATCGAGTATCTACAATATATTGTCGTCTTTTGTATGCCTTCCTACTCAATTTATTCCTCCACATTAACGCCATTAAATCACATATTGCTTAACCGTGATAAGCAACTGCATATGTAAGTAATCATCATTTAAATCATTTCATATAAAACTCCATATGATAATGTTCTATATAATAGATATACAATCGCAACTACAATACCACTCAATATTTTTTTATTGTATGTCGGTTACACTAAAGCAGTTAAAGCATTGCTAGGTATTAATATAATTTGAGTTATTTATTTTAACAGTGACCTATTTTGAACCAGGCGCTTAATCTTTAAGTCAAATGTGTTTCATTATGAGGAAGAGAATAATGGGAATTATCTGAGTTTAATTGATTATAAAAAGGCAGGGAAATAGATAGGTAAATATAGATTTAGGACAGTAAGAGAACAATACTGGTTAAGCCTTACCCGTCTCGGTCAGTACAGACACGAGCAAGCAGCATCTCTTTCTGGCTGGTTCCAAAGTGAAATGTTTAGTTCAATCTACCGGCCTGAATATGGGTATCACAGGCAGGTAAGATTGAACCAGTAAAGTGCTGAGGTGTAATAAGCTGCTACTTAGTAATGATACTATTTGTGGCTAGGAAGCTTCCAGGCGTTTTTCTAAGGCGTCTATCTCATCTTTAAGCCCTTCTGGTAGCCTATCACCAAATTTTGCAAGATGCTCCCTTATTAGAGGTATCTGTTTCTTCCACTCTTCAGGATCCACTTTTAAGAGTTCTTTTAAATCACTCTCTGAGATATCCAAACCGTCAAGATCCAGTGCATCATTAGTTGGAATCAGTCCGATTGGTGTCTCTTCCGCTTTTCCATCACCACAGACTCTTTCAATCACCCATTTTAAGACACGGCTGTTTTCGCCATAACCCGGCCATAGGAACTTGCCGTCTTCGCCCTTACGAAACCAGTTAACATAGAAGATTTTTGGTAATTTATCAGGATCAGTTTTCTTTCCAATCTCCAACCAATGTTTAAAATAATCGCCCATATGATAACCACAAAAAGGAAGCATCGCGAATGGATCGTATCGCAGCTCTCCAACTTTACCGGCTGCTGCCGCAGTCTTTTCAGATGAAGCTATAGAACCAAGGAATGTTCCATGCTGCCAGCTGAATGATTCATGTATCAAAGGCACAACACTAGCCCGTCTCCCGCCAAAAAGAAAAGCGGATATCGGAACACCTTTTGGATCTTCCCACGCAGGATCAATTACAGGATTTTGACACGCGTGTGCCGTGAAACGTGCGTTCGGATGTGCTGCAGGAGTTCCCGTCTCAGGAGTCCATTCATTACCTTTCCAGTCTGTTAGCCTGGCTGGCGGTTCATCTGTCATCTCCTCCCACCATACATCACCATCTTCTGTATAAGCCACATTAGTAAAGATGCTGTTCTCCTTCATCGTAATCATACAGTTTGGATTTGTTTTCATTGATGTTCCCGGAGCAACCCCAAAATAGCCGGCTTCAGGATTTATCGCGTAAAGGCGACCATCTTCACCGAATTTCATCCACGCAATATCGTCACCTACACATTCCACTTTCCAACCGGGAATGGTTGCGTTCAGCATTGCCAGATTAGTTTTACCGCAAGCACTCGGGAATGCCGCTGTAATATATTTTTTCTCACCATTAGGAGGTGTGATGCCCAGTATAAGCATGTGTTCGGCAAGCCAACCCTCTTCTCTTGCCATTGAAGACGCAATACGCAATGCGAAACATTTCTTTCCTAATAATGCATTTCCACCATATCCTGACCCATATGACCAGATAGTTCTTTCAGCAGGAAAGTGAGTAATATACTTGTTATCGGCGTTACATGGCCATGGAACATCCTGCTGACCTTCTTCCAATGGGCTACCAACAGAATGTAGACAGGGTATAAAAACACCATCACCTAAAACATCTAAAACCGGTTTTCCCATGCGTGTCATTATTTTTAAATTATTTGCAACATAAGGAGAATCTGTTAATTCAATACCAATATGAGCAATTTTTGAACCCAATGGACCCATACTGAACGGAACAACATACATGGCGCGTCCCTTCATAGAGCCAGTATAAAGTACAGTCATTTCTGCCCGCATTTTTTCCGGATCACACCAATTATTGTTTGGACCAGCATCTTCCTCTTTTTTTGTACATACAAAAGTTCTATCTTCCACTCGGGCGACATCTGCAGGATCTGAAATTGCCCAATAACTATTTGGCCTTTTATCCTCATTTAATTTAACATATGTACCACTCTTAACCAGCAGATCTGCCATTTCATCATATTCTTCCTTGCTACCATCACACCAGATAACCTGATCAGGTTGACACATTTTTGCCATTTCGTCTACCCATGCCAAAAGTTTTTTATTATTGGTTAGCGGGGTTGTGCTGCCCATAGCATCTCCTGTCCATTTCTAAAGTTAATTTATAGCTTCAAAGATAAAATAGTATAATGAATCCAAAGTTTCATTCTAAAACAAAATAACATTAATTTCCAACCAATTCTTGATTTTAAAACTTACTTTTTCCTGATGAAAACCAAGTTGATTACTATATAATGAGTCATTCGTAAAAACCTTCTAAAAATGGACATCTTAAGCATCACAAAAAAGATAATTCCAGTATCATAAACTGATTAAATTGCAAATTACTCAAGGAATATACAATGAAAAGATTGTGTGTGTATTGTGGTTCAAGCTCAGGTGGTCAACCTGATTATGCACAAGTAGCCAGGCAGCTGGCACGTGCCATGGTTAGCAGAAACATAGACTTGGTATATGGTGGAGCAAGCGTAGGTATAATGGGTGAAATTGCTAACGCTGTTCTTGAAGAAGGCGGAGACGTAATCGGAGTAATCCCTAAAGGACTCTTTGTCAAAGAAGTCGCACATACAGGTATTACTGAATTGAGAGAGGTAGATTCTATGCACGAACGGAAGGCATTAATGGCTGATCTTTCTGATGGCTTTATCGCTTTGCCTGGAGGCTTCGGTACGATTGAAGAAATCTTGGAAATTATAACATGGTCGCAGTTGGGAATGCATAGAAAGCCGTGCGGCCTGTTAAATGTATGTAACTATTACGACAAACTAATAGGTTTTCTTGATCATGCAGTCTCTGAACAATTCATAAAAACTACCCATCGTTCCTCAATTCTTATTGATGAGCGCGTGGATATATTACTGGAGAAGTTCGAAGCATACAAAGCCCCTGAAACAGCAAGATGGATTGACAGAAAAAGTACTTAAAATACAATATGAAGACATATATACTTATACTTTTTATACTCTTTGTCTCAATTATTGTGACATTAAAACTGATCACATCACCAGATCCGGTGACTGTCCCTGAGCTTTCCCTCGATATGAAGAAATATGACACGGAAAAATCAGCATATCAGTATAACGATGAAGCATATTATAAGCAGAGTAAGAACGAGGAAATAGATAATCCGAAATTAAAGGCTTTTGCAAGAGCATTTGCTGACGTACAATCTTACATGCACAAAGCGGGTAATAGAGCACATTATAATGAAACGAGTAGGATTGTACAAAAGCACGGTTTAAGTGTAGCGGATTACACGAAGATAGCATCACGAATGAATAAGAATTCCGATTTTCAAAACAAAGTCTATAAAATGGTTAATGAAGCCAACTAACCCTTCCATGAAAGATCTCTAATGAAAACAAAACAGATCCAAAAAATACTTATAATGCTTATTATCGTTTTCTCAATAAATAAAACAAGCTATGCAATTGGAAAAATTGCAAATTACTTCCTGGACAATCCAAATGCGTGGGACGACACAATGCGTGTTACTCATGGTACACCAGTAAAGGTTGTAGTAAAAGACGGATTGGAAAAATTGGTGTTTAAACTTACAGACTTAACACCGGGAGATGAAATTGCGCTAGTCTTCCTGGAAACTAAAAAGATAGAAAAATTTAATAGCGAGGGATCTTGCGATGCTAGTGATAAACTAATACAAGGTAAAAACCGAATTGTGTCTGTCATTACAAAGAACCACGGTAATCGCAAACAATTTCATTATAAATTCTTATTGCAAAAGGCAATGAATCGCATGCCCATAGATATATATAATAACGGCGAGGCTGTACTTGAAAGCAGATACGATGGCACTAAGCCAGTTGAAAATATGTCGGACCTATCCGGAATTAAGCTTTTAGAGATTGAAGTCCGCTAATCCGACGTGGTACATATTTTTTAAGATTGCAATAAAACCTGGAGCAGAAGTTACAGATTCCACTCTAAATACTGTCATAACTCAAAATAACTATTGATATTATAAGAACGTTTTTTTATCATGCACTCTTCAGTGCAAATATTTTGTCCTAATTCACATACGTGATCTTGTGAGCAAAAAAACCAAAAACAGAGATGAAAGAAGAAATTCTGTAAGAATTTTAGACTCCTTTAATATCAATTACAATATAGTTACGCAGAAGGAGTATAATAAAAAAGCCTCTATATTTATCAGTCGCCGTACAGCAAGCAGGTCAGCAACCAGGAGTAGCGATACGGAAGCATTTTCTTTTGACTGGTCGCACATAGAGGATGAAGTTGATTTTGACCCTGTACTGGTAAAAATACTGTTTTATCTTGACCAGAAGATTGACAAAATCATTTCTAATCAGGATAGAATACTCAAAAATTTTGATACAGATGAAGAAGTGCAGGAGTTATCTGACACAGGAGAATGTATTGATATAAGCGGTTCCGGCGCCCACATGCTCGTTACAGAAGAGCTAAATCCAGGCACCTTGTTAGAATTGACGATTGAGCCTCCTTTTAATACGTCTATACAAATTATACTTTTAGGGGAAATTTCGAGAATAAGCAAATCAAAAGATAAGGAAAATAACGGTTTTGAAGCGTCGATAACATTTACTGCCATTAATGAAGATGACAGAGAGAATCTAATAAAATATATCTTCCAACGACAGCG
Source organism: Candidatus Scalindua sp. (assembly GCA_018648405.1). GTDB lineage: Bacteria > Planctomycetota > Brocadiia > Brocadiales > Scalinduaceae > Scalindua. The sequence goes on along the minus strand of JABGRF010000390.1, from coordinate 3,592 downwards.
CGAATTGATTTCTTCCAGAAAAAAAAGTGGTGATCTTTCTTCAAACGCCTGACAATTGCCACAAAGACAAAGATACCAATCAGGTATGGTTTTAAATAATAATTTACTCAAGAGCCCTGTCAATAATTCTCCGATTCCAGACACGGCCCCGCTTCCTCTTAATCAACCACACGCATCAAAAGTGGCTTATAGTTTGGTATTACGGTAAGGTTGCATATAGTTCTGTTACTCCATGAAGAGTTTTCAGCATAATAAAATCATATATGTAAATTAATTTTAGTTTCACAAATAACCCAAAATGATTGAATGGTCAGATAAATATAGCGTAAATGTTGCAATAATTGACAAGGAGCATAAGGGCTTCATTAACCTTGTCAATAGGGTTACTGTTATGAAGCAACATAATTACAGCCAGAAAGAAGTAGAGGACATATTAAGCGAGTTGGTTAAATTTGCAAAAGAGCATTTTGAGATGGAAGAGACTTATATGTCAACGTTTAAATATCCAGATTATCTATTACATTACAATGAACACCTTAATTTCTCTCTCCATATGATTATCTATAATAATCAAGTAATTAACGGGGAATATAAAATCATGGACGAGTTACATAAATATTTACAGGAATGGGTAGCTTACCACATACATATAACCGACAAGAAATATACAAAATGTTTTAATAAGAATGGATTAAAATAATTTACCTGCAAACATTGTGTAAAGTACTCTAGAAATCATGTAACACTGCGTCTAGTTTTCTTAAGCAAGGACGACCTACTCATTGAATCTGGCAAGAATAAAACACCTGATATGTTACGCAATATCCAGCTTAAATATAAATGGAGAATCTTGCGACCCAACAATAATTTCATTTACTTTTTTGTCTAAAACACATGGCTCTTCTATTTTAGTACCATTAACGATAGTACCAAAACTACTCCCTCTGTCGATGACAATATACTTTTCATTAACTAGATCTATCAAAAAGTGATTTGAAGAAATATTAAACGGAGGCTCTTCAACACTGTCCTCAAGAAAAAGATCATTGTCTATAAAAATATCATCTTCGCCTATAGCACTTTTACGGCCGACCTTGTAAGGAAAACTTTCTATCCTTGGTTTACTGTCTGCCAATGCGTTTGTAGCTGTTTGACTCATACCAGACATAACAACAAGCCCTTTTTTTTCTGGTGTTTTTTTCTTACCCACCCACGTCTGAGCACCTAAACAGTCCTTAATGGCTATATTTTGATTGGCGACTCTTAACCTTTCAAAGAGTGCCTTTATGATAGGAAATAGCATCTTGGGGTTTTTTGCCAACTGTTCATTAAAACCCTTACGGTCAATAACAGATACCAGTGTAGTCTCAAGAGCCGTAACTGTTGCGGAACGAGCCTTATCATCCATCAAAGCCATCTCTCCGAATATCTGCTTTTTTCCCAGAATTGCAAAAATAGTTTTTTTATCGTTAACCGTAAACGAAACTTCAACTCTTCCTGACTCAATGATATATGCACAGGTTTCATATGAACCCTGCTTGATTATAATATCCCCGTTTTTGAAAGTCAGATTCATCTAAGTCCTACTCCACAAAACTAGTTAATCGTATTATGTATGTACACACAAAGCTTTTAAGGAAATTGCAGATTGACCACATAACATAAATTCAGCTTATATTATCACCGCTAAAATCTTAAAGCAAGCAAATGTTTATGCTCACATGTATGAATATTGACAGAAGTTTTATACTCTGATATAAGTTATCTTATCAATGAAACTGAAACCTTCTTTTACAAACTTTCAAATGTTTATATGAAGTACCAGATATAAGCAACTTGCAATCTAATTGTTTCCTTTTTTCTGATCTGTATTATGCGCAAAAGAGGAATAGTTGCTTAAAGTAAACTAATTTTAAACATCATTTATCCTTAGTATGTTTAAACATAATAAAAATCAGATTTTTCTATGCTGTGCAGAGAAAGACATAGAAAAAGTTAATAGCGTTCATGATGGCATGAAGGCTAGGGGATTAAATGTATGTTTTGACAGAGAGGATATTACTCCTAAAAAATGGGAGTCTCAAATTGAAAATACTATTAATAAAAGTCGCTATTTTGTTGCCTGTCTCAGTAAACATGCTTTACAGAATCCGATAGGAAAGAAACACGGTTTTCAGGATTATGAGCTTAATAAGGCTTATAGCATCGCACAGGAAAGATCTGATGAGAAATTTACCATGATTCCTTTAATGATTGAGGACTGTGATCTTGGTAACAACTTCATCAGCGGTTCTTATCAGTACAACATATTTAACGAGTTCGAAAACGAACTTGATAGGTTAGCACTCAATATGGGAGGGGGTTCACTCTCTGATCCTAATGCTAAAGACGAGAGGGCGGAAGACAAAAAGATAATTGAAGGTCTTATGGGCAAAGCAGCAGTTACTTATTATGCTGGAGAGTATCAAAAGGCTATAGTTTTGTTTGAAGATATTACTGCAATAGATTCTGGCAGTTACGAAGTATGTTATAACAAAGGTGTTATTCTTGAAATCCTTGATCGTCATGAGGAGGCAGTATCCTCTTTTGATCATGCTATCAACATCAATCCAGATGACCACAGAGCCTTGTATAACAAAGGAGTTTCTCTACAAAGCTTAGATCGTCCAGCAGATGCCATTGATGCGTTTAACCAAGCCATAAAAATCAATCCTGATGATTATGAATCATGGTATTGCAAGGGAAATTCTCTTGATAGTTTGGACAGTTTGGTTGACGCTCTTGGTGCCTACGACAAAGTTACCACACTCAAACCTGATCATGAAGAGGCATGGAATAACAAGGGCATTATATTTGGAAGCCTGAACAGATTTGATGAAGCTCTTGCAGCACTCGATCAGGCAGTTAAAATCAACCCCAATGACCACGAAGCATGGTACAACAAAGGTGTTGTTCTAGGCACTCTCAATCGCCATGAGGAAGCTATTGAAGCATTTAACCAGGCTATCAAGTCCAAACCAGATGTCCACGAAGCATGGTATCAGAAGGGAATTGCTCTTATTAAGCTTAATTATCATGAAAAAGCACTGGGAGCGTTTGATCAGGCAACCAGCCTCAAGCCTGACGATTATAAGTCATGGTACAGCATAGGGGTTTCACTTGATAATTTAGGTCGCCCTAAAGAGGCCATTAAGGCGTATGACAAATCAACCAAAATTAAGTTTAGCAATAATACTGAGAAAAGCAGTGATTAAGTATAGTAAACCGTATTAAACAACCCATTTTTCACCTTGCGTCTTTCGCGTTATTTTACTATCATCTATAGGCGTATCCAACAGTACAGCCATGCGTGCACCCTCCATAGCAGGATCATCCGTGGCAAGTATTCAACCTCCAACTTTTTCTTATATTTAAACAATGGGATATATATCAAATATTATAAAAATGTCAAAAAACAACCCATTTTCCGATATAAGGATGATGAAGTGGGTTACAAGGCTGCTCTCTTTTCAAATCGATGGACGACTAAATAATGGTTTCAGCTTTCCTCCTTATCTTATACACATAACACCAACTAATCTGTGCAACTTAC
>JABGRF010000038.1 GCA_018648405.1 Candidatus Scalindua sp. | reverse complement strand
AATTACAGGCGAATGTAACTAAATACCTGGTATTAAAATATTTCGTTGCATTGCAAAACAGATCATTAAAGTTGAGTAAGTTTGACAGAGAATATATAAGACATCATCTCTTTTATAAACGGAAATTTGACATTGAGGATACATTAGAAAGAAAAAGATATGAAGATGCCGGGAAATTCGGCATGATGTATACAGAACAGATTGACCGCCTTTCACATGAAGAGCGCTTGCGTGATTTACGTCGATTCAGCAGGATGACCTGCCCATCAAAGATAAAACACATCCAATCAACAAGATATTAGCCTCGTAGTTTTTTAACATTTGAAATGTAGAAAACAACAGGAACGATGAATATATTTAAAAGGGTTGAGCTGAGTAAGCCTCCTAATATCACTTTTGCCATTGGACTCTGTATTTCGTTTCCAGGCAAGTCACCTGTCATTGCTAATGGAATTAGTGCCAAAGCAGTAGTTAAGGCAGTCATTAGAATTGGGTTTAGTCTATCTAAAGAGCCTTTAATAACTGTTTCATACAAAGCGACACCTTGACTCTGCAATACCTGATAACGTGAAACCAATAATATCCCGTTACGTGTTGCTATTCCAAACAGAGTAATAAATCCAATAATAGAAGGAATACTTATTATTCCTGATGTAAACCAAATGCTTAAGACTCCACCTATCAGCGCCAGAGGTAAATTGAGAAAAACAATTCCAGCAAACTTGATATTTTTAAATTCCTGATAAAGCAAAAGGAATATGATAAGCAGAGACATTAAAGAGGTGAAGAATAATATTCTCGATGCCTTTGCTTCACTTTCAAATTGTCCGCCGTATTGAATCCGGTAGTTTTCCGGCAACTGAACATTATCATCTACATTTTCTTTGATCTGATTTACTACGCTTTTCAAATCACGCCCGGCTACATTGGCTGAAACCACAATTTTTCGCTGTACATTTTCCCGGTTAATAGTGTTGGGACCTGTTGTTGAAACAATATCAGCTACATAATGTAAAGGGATTTTGAGAGTGGAGTTGTTAGTTGTTAGTTGTGTCGGTTTAATATTAGTATCAATTAAGACATTACGGATATTTTCTATTTTGCCCCTGTTTTCATCATTAAATCGTAATACCAGATCAAAACTTTTGTTGCTTTCAAAAACCTGAGATACCTTTTCTCCTGCAAAGGCAACATCAATAAATTCGGTAAATTGGCCGATAGAAATACCATACTTAGCAAGCATATTTCTTTTTGCTTTTATTTGTACTTGTGGAATTTCTATTTGCTGCTCTACACTGATATCCACAAGCCCTTCTATGCCTTCAATGTTTCGCTTTATTTGATTGGCGAGAGAAAACATTTTGGATAAGTCTGACCCAAAAAGTTTAATGGCTATGTTGGCTCTTGTACCTGAAAGCATATGGTCAATACGGTGTCCTATAGGTTGCCCGATGGTAATGTTCGCTTCAGAAACAGCACTTAAGTTTTCTCGAACTTCCTTCATAAATTCTTCCTTGCTTCTTTCTGTCAGAACAAAGGGAGC
>JABGRF010000058.1 GCA_018648405.1 Candidatus Scalindua sp. | reverse complement strand
TCAATAAGACAGGCATTAGTGCCAAGAAGGACCATCATCCCTTTTCCTGCAGCATGACGGGATAGATCGAAGAGGTCTTCTCGCAGGAGCGGTTCGCCACCTGTTAAGATGAGAATCAGGCTTGGGTTTAGTTCTGCAATTTCGTCTATAACTTTAAGTGCTTTCTCTGTGTCTAACTCATCAGCGGCATTTGCCGAGCCGCATTGCACCTGATTAAAGTTGGGGGCGTCCTGGACGGCTGCAGTGTCTGGCAGATTGGTATCAGGTTGGTTGCCCAGCTGAACATTATCAGCCAGAAGATAGCAATGAGTGCACAGTAAATTGCATGCTTTTGTGAGGTTCCAGGAAATTACGTGAGGTATGGATTTCATTTTTAGAATATTAAACAAATTATGATAGATTAAGGTTAATTTGATTGCAAGCTAATATTGTGGTAAGTGATTCTTCAGAATTGACTTAATCTTGTCTGTAGTTATTGTGTTTTTTTTGCAGGGTTTATAAAGAAAAATGATAGAGAGGTGAAATAGTGCCAAATATCTTATCCTGTATATTTAGAAATACTTACAGAAAGTAATATCATGGCCATTTTGCCTTAATTTTTTTGTCATTATAGTTGCAAAAATTATGAATTTCTGATTATATAGTATCTGTTTATCCAGTCTACATAGCAATGAAAAACCATATTTTTCGTCTTTTGTTAAACATTGAGATGATAAAGATATTTACATACAAAAAGCCGTGGCGGCTATCGTGTAATATGCCTGCTGTCAAAAGAAAAACACGTCGTCATTATCTCCCTTTATCTGAGGTGGGAATTACATCATGAAAAAAGAAGAAGAAAAATCATTCGCAGGTCTGTATCTGTTTCTGAGCTTTATACTTGTCCTGACGATGGCATGGGCGGTATGGAATGAGGCGATAGGAAAAAGACCATGGAAGACGTATCAATCCCGGTTTTATGAGTTAGAGCAAGAGAAGGTTAGAGATGAATACGGCGAGGCGATGACTGCATTTAATCAACCTGATATTCAGGAGGAATATAAAGAGACTCAGAGGAAACTTGCGGAAGCGTGGGGAAGGTTTAATACACCAACCGTTCAGCAGGGATACATAAAAGCATTCAGGGAGTTGAATATTCTGGATAAAGAAGAGCTGTCTCCTTTAAAGTTTGAAGCCATGGTTACGCGGAATAAAATGTTGGAAGAAGAGTACCAGTTTGGAAAGCATAAAGGTGGTGAGCCGGAAAAGAAGATACTGGAACTGGAGGAACGTGGCAATGAGTTGACAGCAGAAATCAAACAACTGGAAGAGAAGAGAGCAGGATTACAAAAGAATCTGGATGATTCCAGGCATGATATAAATACGTATGCGGATGAGTTGAAGACGTTTACCAATGATATGAATGGACACCAGGAATCGATGGAGAAGCTAAAGTCGCAAAGGCCGTCTCTGCAGATATATCAGGTGCATCTGGAGGATATTAACGAGGCGGATAGGTGTATGTCGTGCCATATGGGTATTAACAGGAAAGAGAGTGTTTCCGA
>JABGRF010000139.1 GCA_018648405.1 Candidatus Scalindua sp. | reverse complement strand
AACATAACGAGACAGTAAAACTTGTCCTTGTGGCACTCTTCATCTACCCGGAACAGGCCGCTTCCTTCCCAGAAATCCTGCCACTTTTTCTCTATTTCGCCAAAGTTATACTCTTTATTACTCATTATTTAATGTATAGGAAATTTAATGTTGATAACACTCTGACTCAGCTCAGAGTAATGTCATCCTAAGCGGAGTCGAAGGACATGATTTGGTCACCTTTTCTTGTCTTTAGTGATAAAAGGAGTATTTGTGATTCTAGCAGGAAAATCGGTCTCCCTGATCCTTATATTAATCTGGCTCTTATTTTCTGCAATATGTTTCAGAACAAAGCCGGTGCCTATGCCGATTTCCAGAGTAGGGCTGAAAGTTCCACTTGCTACTTTGCCTATGACATTGTCACGATAGACTATATCATTGTCCGTTCTGGGAATTCCCTTATCAAGCATCTTGAACGCAATAAGCTTTCTATTTGATCCTCTTTTACTTGCTCTTATTAACGCATCTTTTCCTATAAAGTCCGGTTTGTCAAGTTTTACTGTCCAACCGATACCTGCTTCGATAGGTGTCGTAAAATCATCAATTTCGTTACCAAAGAGCAGGTAACCTGCTTCTAATCTCAACGTATCTCTTGCTCCTAATCCTGCAGGCTTCAGCCCCATCTCTTTCCCTTTTTTGAGCAATATGTTCCATAATTCTACGCAATGTGAATTGTCGACAAATATCTCGAACCCATCTTCCCCGGTGTAACCTGTCCTGGATACGGTAGGCTTCATTTCGTTTTCAGTTACCTCTGTAAACTGAAAACGTGAGAGAGAAGCACATTTCTCACCGAAAACAAGCCGTATTATCTCTTCAGATTTTGGTCCTTGAACTGCCAGAAGGGCGATTTGATTACTTACATTTTTTATATTTGTATCCTCTGTTTTCTGTTTGTCTATCCACTTAAGGTCCCTTTGGGTAGTAGAGCAATTCACTACAAGCATATATTTTTCAGGATTATATTTATACACGACAATATCATCAATAGTACCGCCTTCTTCATCGCAGATAGGGGAGTAAACTGCCTTGAAATCAGGCAGATTACTTACGTCATTGGTTATAAGCTTCTGGACTAACTCAGTTGCCCCTTTGCCGTCTATGACAATTTCTCCCATATGTGAAATATCAAAGAGGCCGGCACTGTTTCTTACACTTTTATGCTCACTTATAATACTGTCATATTGTAATGGCATCTTAAAACTGTAGTAATCTACAATCTTGGCTCCGAGATCTACATGCTCATCATATAATGGCGTTTTTTTTATATTATCGTCCAACGTGTTATCCTTTTTTTTCTATTAGAAAGTGGTTCATAATCCATATTCTGTTATTTTGTGTTTTAGTGGTTTTGTGGCAGCAAATGCTTTTAAATGGAATATGCAAAAATTAGCTTGTAATGTTAAAGACGTATTAATATATTAAACTTCAAGCTAAATATCAAAGAGAATAATTATTAAAACATGAAAATAACGCATGATGATAAAGTCAAGAGGCTCCTTGTCGCCGGTGGTGTATTGGTTTTGGTCTGCATAGTGTGTCTATTTGTTTCCATAAGCACGGTTGATAAATACCGAAAAAAGGTTGCGGAGACAACCCTGTTAGAGCAGAAGCTGGAAGACCTTGAACAGGACATAAAAAGGCAGGATATTAAAACGATGGAACTGGAGTCCATGAGATATGGTCTGAGTCTGGAGAAAGGGCAGATAAGTAAAGATTATTCTACTATTAAAGAGAAATATCTCTCACTTGGAAAGACTATATCTGTACTGGAAAATGATGTCATTGGATTACAGAAAACTATAAAGTTTGTTGAAAACAGTGTGCCGGATCCTGTGATAGGAGATGTGGATAGTAGTATAGAAGAGACACAATTGATAGCTCTGAGAAATCAGAATGAGGAATTGGTGAAAAGACTTGCCGCTAAGACCAAAGAGAAGATGATAATGAAAATTGCGCTAGAGTCACAGGCTAATAGATTGGGACTGTCAGAAAACTATGATCCGGAATTAAAGACTATATTAAAAAACCTTGTGACCACTCTGCAGTAAAAATGTGATTCCACCTATTTGATGCTATCTCTTGTATCTGAATCTTTTCTCATAAACTTCTTTATAATGTCTTGTAAACAGACGTTAATTTGTAATGGGTATAAATGGAGCTTACCAATTAATGAATAGAATTAAGGCTGTGTTTCTGGATCGGGACGGAACGATAAACTATGAGAAAAACTATGTCCACAAGATTGATGATTTTGAATTAATACCCGGTACTCTTGAAGCTCTCAGATTACTTACAGACAGCAATATAAAGATATATATAATCACGAATCAAGCCGGCATCGCAAGAGGCTATTATACAGAAGAGCAGTTCCATGATCTAACGCAGTACATGCTCGGTTGTTTTGATAAAATTGAGTGTAAAATTGAGAAGGTATTGTACTGCCCTCACCATCCGGACGGCACAATACCCGAATATACCCGAAAATGCCAATGTAGAAAACCCGGTACCAAATTAATCGAAGAAGTGATGAATAATGAAAAACTTAACGCAAACGAAATAGCCATTGTCGGGGACAGAGATAGTGATATAGAAGCCGGACTCAGGTTAGGACTGACCACCTATCTGGTTTTGACTGGATATGGAAGCGAACATCAGCATGACACCAAAGCGGACTACATAAAACCTGACATGTTAAGTGCGATAAAACATCTTCTGGAAAATTCAGATAGTGTTAATATGACGTAATAGGAAATAGGTACGTATTTGAATACCGCATGCATAACCTAAATCCTAATCCGTATCCTGCTCGCCGCAACCCACTAATTTCTCCTTGATTTCTGTCGCTCCTTGAACATAATAAACATTAAAGTTATTAGAGTTCAAGATTCAAGGCAAAACAGAAACAGATTCCGAGAATTATGAAAAATCATTTTCCACTCATTTTTTTACTGATAGCAATCCTCATAGTTATCTCCGGTTGTGCAGAAAAACCTGAAAAACCTGAAACACCAGAAACATCAGTAACACTGGAAGCGCCAGAGATACCTGTACAATACAGAAACTTCAACTACGATTTTAAACAATCTGTAATTCTGCTTAGCAAAGTTAGAGATCTTTCAAATCCCCCGGGAAGTAAGAATCAAATCGCCTTTCAAGTGTCAAAAGAGACAGAAGAGAAGATTATTTCAAACTCAAGGGAAGGTATAAGGTTGGGTAAGCTTGTCAGTGATGAATACCTGGATAGCATATCCCCTGAACTCAGGTATATGTTTAAAAATAAGCTGATTAAGGGCTCTGAGATATTCTATGATGGTTTTATGGCTAGCTTGAAGGCTAGAGCTGCAGGCGTCCTTTCAAAGGGTGAACAAAAGCAGATTCAGGGTGTTCAGCTTCAAATTGAATGGATAGAGTGGTTTGGAAAAAAATCTAAATCATTCAGTCACAAGGTTTTTGAGAATTAATTATTCCGTTCTTTAAAGAAATAAAACTCACGCCACAAGGGTATCCTCCTTTATGAAACAATATATTCCTTTAATACTGACATCTTCGCTTCTGTTCCTCTCTCTAACATTTGGTTGTTCATCATCACATTGTTGGATACATATCCAACGATACACTTGCTTTCATGATAAATGATGTGATAGAACCAGATAGTTTTTTGTGTGGCTACTAATTAAACAATTAATATGGAAGAAGTGAATTCATCTTTAGAGGGCTTATGTGATCTTATTGCAAGCCAAGGATCAGAATACGCACATCAACACACAGAACTCTTTTTAGAAATCACTAGAAGCACTACGGATAAAACGATATCAAGGGAACAAGCCGATGAAACTTTTAAAATTTTTGCATTCCTCAATTGGGCCTTAGTCAGTCGTATCTGGTCATATATAAAAAACAGTACTTTGCGAAAAGATTTAAAGGGTCAGATATACAAAAGCATTATTCAAAAAACTGCATATGAGTTGTCTGAAGATAAATCCGATGAGACTGTTGCATTGCTTGCTTCGACGCTAGATCAAGAATTCAGAGAACTTGTGGTTTCACACAACGAAGGAATAGAAGGGATCGCGGGATTATCTGCGACATCATACATTAATAGAGTAACGGATGTCGCTCTTAAGTGGCTTTGTGAAATCTTCGATCTAAACTATGAGGAAATGGATGACATCGAGTCGCAATTCCATGATCGTGTTGGTAATATTGCAAAAATTGAAGATAGTGCCAGGGAGGTCTATCTCAAGGCAAACCAAAGAAGAAGGGGATTCTTTAAGGGAATATTCTGTTCTTGGAAAGAATAGTGGTTGGACCCAGTTATATTTTTGGATGTATGGGGGGAGATTTGACCCCGATAGTTCTCGTAAGGATGACCATAATGGGTAGAATAAAAACAATTGCCATTTTAGCACTTCTTAGTTTGTTGTTTCTATATTCATTCAGTGCTGAAGGTAATAACAGTGATGAAGACACAGATGCTAATACACATTTGGGAAGATCTGTTATTTGCAAAACAGAATTTCGGTCAGTATCAAGGTCGAATTTCACAGGAAGGATTGTAATGGAAATGCTTCAGGATAACGGCTTTTATGATGGAGATTGGAATAGCTCTGCATCCGGTTTCCCCAATGACTTTCAGTTGCAGAATGATGTTAACGTTGTTCTTGATCGTGCAAGTGGTCTCATGTGGCAGCAGTCCGGGTCAGTTAAAGAAATCTCCTATAGTGAGGCAAGAGAATATCTAGAACGTTTGAATAGTGATCAATTTGTTGGATACAATGACTGGCGTTTACCTACCCTGGAGGAGGCAATGTCATTGATGGAGCCGGCTGAAAGAAGTAATGGTATGTATATAGATCCGGTATTTGATAATATGCAAAGGTGGATATGGACTTCAGACACGAACGAATTCTCTCTCGCCTGGCTTGCCAATTTTGTCAGCGGTAATTGCTACACCTACCCCAATGACTACTTCGACTTTACTAGCGGCGGCTACGTCCGTGCAGTTCGTTGAGAGAAATTATTTTTATATACTTCGCACACAGCCCCTACAATTTCAATTACATATTAGTTTTTACATATTAAGCGTAATTGGGTTATAAATCTGAAATATTGCATCGTACCTCAACATCATATTTTCTCCACTACTGTCAAGCCTTAATAGCATTTCTGTTAATCAACTGCCTACTAATGAATGGGGTAAGGATATTTACTACAAAACGAATGTAGCTAATAAATGCATTTAGTTTCTTTGGTAGTAATGCTTACTTCATTACGCATATGGGGTATTTTTTTTGTTTACAATCTATAACACTTTAATATAGAATTACACCTAACATATAAGAATTACAGTAGTTATGTAACTTCTATGTCATTGATTTTTTCGTGATTGAACTCACATTTTGAATGTCTTTTGTATGAATTGGCACGGATGCCATAATAGTAAAATGATATGAAAAATACGACCTTACAGACAGAAAGTAATGATGCCAGCCGTCCTCACAGATCAAAACTAGTTTGGGCGATGGTAATATTGATATTGGTCCCGGCTATAACAGCAATTGGATTCATGGCAGTTCTTATGAACACTGAAATAAACAGTAAGTCTGAGGCTGGCTATGTCTCTGATATCTCCAGTTACATGTCAGTGTCCAACCTGTTAATTCATGAGCTACAAAAGGAACGTGGCTTGTCGTATGTGTTTGGTGGAGTGAATGGTGAGGAAATGGTTAGTAATCTGAGCGCTCAAAGGCTTCTCACTAACCAGAAACTAGCGGCATTGAATGCACACATGAAATCATTTGATGTAGAACATTATGGTCAGAGGCTTGTATTTCAACTTAGCTTATTTCAGAAAAAAATAACAGATCTACCCGCTATCAGAAATAAGATAGACTCTGCGTCGATTACGAGAAATGAGACCATTGAGTATTACTCTGAAGTAATAGAGAACATTATAAGAACCTTTCAGAGCTTTAACAACTCTATCAGGGACACTGAACATTCTGTCCTGTTCACGGCTTGTATCAATCTTATAATGGCAAAAGAAATGGCTGGTATAGAAAGAGCTATAATGACTGGAATCGTGTCCGAGGATAAGCCTGTTTTAGAATTCATTACTGCGGAAAATACTTTTTCAGATTCAGAAATGCATAGATGGATGCGTGTATTAAAAGGGCAGGATGCACTGTTTTCAGCGTACAGCCATCAGGCATCAGAAGAAACACTGAAGAAATTTAATAATATGCTCACCAGTGCCAATACAAAAGCTGTAGAAGATATCCGTAATCAGATTTACAAAAAACACGATGAAGGCGGATATGAGTTGTCACCTTCATTTGTATTCGCTGTGACAACACAGCGAATTGATGAACTAAGAGGTGTTGTGGATGTCCAGATACTGGAAATTCTTCAGGTTGCAGAGAGAATATCCTCTGTAGCAAATTCTTCCCTTATTACATACGCTACTTTGATAGGCATATCCATAATCATAATGTGTACTTTGTGTTTCTTGATTGCCAGGAGTATAACGAGGCCTATAACCACATTGACAAATGAGGTAAGACGCGTTGCAGAGGGAGACTTCGAGCACGAATTTGAAATCAAGTCTAATAACGAGATCGGAGATCTGTCCGGCAGTTTCAAGCTGATGCGAGTGGTCTTAAAGGAGAATATGTCCAAACGTGAAGAAGCAGAGAAAGAGATGGAATCACTTAATAAATCTCTGGAACAACGCGTAGAAGAACGAACAGCAGAGCTGGAAAAGGTAAACGAAGAACTTCTGTCAGAAATCAACGAACGCATGAAAACTGAGAAGTCCCTGCTGGAGAGTGAGCGGCGATACTGGACATTGGTAGAGTCTGCACCTATTGCTATTTACGAAACGGATGCTCAAGGTTCTTGCATCTTTGTGAACAAGAAATGGCGTGAACTCACTGGTTTGAAACTTGAAGAGGCTCTTGGAGACGGGTGGCAAGAAGGGCTGCACAAAGAAGACCGAACTCGTGTCTTTAAACAGTGGCATGAGCACATGCGAGACATTAAGCCGTGGAACATGGATTACCGTTTCTGCACGTCGGATGGAGAAGTCAGCTGGCTTATGGCAAAGGCGGTGGCCTTGCGGGATACGGATGGCCGGGTGACCGGTTATCTTGGCGCCAACGTCGACATCACCGAGCGTGTACGGATGCAGGATGAACTAGTAAAGTTGCAGAAACTTGAATCTGTTGGTGTTCTTGCAGGAGGCATTGCTCACGATTTCAACAACAGTCTGCAAGGAATTTTAAGCACAATTTCTATGGCAAAGCTGCATATAAACCCGGAGGATGATGCCTATAATGAGTTAACAAATGCTGAAAAGGTAATCATACAGTCAAGGGGTTTGTCTCAACAACTGCTTACATTTTCAAAAGGTGGTGATCCCATAAAGAAAGTTATTTCTGCTTCCGTATTAATCAAAGAATCTGCAAATCTAGCGCTGAGTGGCTCAAATGTCATTTGTGAGCTTGAAGTACCAGACTGTGGCTGTATGGTAGAGGCTGACGAAGGACAAATAAATCAGGTCTTCAACAACCTGTTTATCAATGCTGACCAGGTAATGCCGGATGGTGGAGTTATTAAGGTAGGCGTTGACCATTTTGATGTTGAGGAAAAAGATTCATTACCACTACAGGAAGGGATGTATGTAAAGGTAACAATTAGTGATCAGGGAACTGGTATAACACAAGAACACCTACAAAAGATTTTTGATCCATATTTTACTACCAAGGAAACGGGTAGTGGTTTAGGACTTGCAACAGCCTTTTCAATTATCAAGAAGCATGATGGATACATTACTGTTGAATCTGAACTGGGAGCAGGTACGACCTTTCACATTTATTTGCCTGTTTCACAGAAGAAAGCCCAACAAGAGCCGATACTGGATAAGGCTAAAGTGAGTAGTGTAGAAGAAACATCAATTATATGTAAGGGTAAGATTTTGATAATGGATGATGACGACGTAATCAGGCTCGTTACTACCCAGATCTTGAAAAACATAAAATATGAGGTTGAAGCTGCCAGAGATGGGGCTGAAGCGATAGAGTTGTACAAAAAGGCTTTTGACTCAACCAAATCTTTTGATGCTATCATAATGGATTTAACAATACCTGGTGGTATGGGAGGTAAAGAAGCTGTTAAAAAACTGCTTGAAATAGATCCGAAGGCAAAAGCTATTGTGTCAAGTGGTTATGCAAATGATCCGATACTGTCAGATTTCAAAGAATATGGTTTCAGGGATGTTCTTAACAAGCCATACGAAATTGATGAGCTAAATGAGATATTGCAGAAAGTCATAACTGAAAATGAAGAATGTTAGCCAGATTACAACGAAGTGGTCTTGCAATATTTCTGTATTCTCTGCACTCATCGTGCGACTTGCCTTGACCATTAGCTCTTGGGATCTCAGGGCAGTATGCAATAGACCACTCTTCCTCTTTCTCAATAATAGCAGTAAATTCATTATGCATCTACAACCTCCACAGATGATATCGATGAATAATTATATATCGATTAGCAAATGATAGAACAGTAACCAGTCTATATCAACAGAATATGCTAAATGTGAAAGACACTACAATCATTCCTTTTTCCCCTTGTATTTACTATTTAACGTCACTATTATAACAAGTTATTATAATAAAATATGCTGAGGCTGTTTCCTTGCCATAAGTTGTAACTATCTTAACTAATTAAGCTTAAGCCCGCGTGGCTCAATGGTAGAGCACGTCACTCGTAATGATGAGATTGTGGGTTCGATTCCCACCGCGGGCTTTTAAGAACAGAAGTAATTTTTCACCGCAAAGGCGCGAAGTACGCTCCCCGGACAGAAAACGCCGAGGACAGGAAGAAAAACTATTTTAATAGGTTAAAGACGAAAGACAAAAAGATAATAGGACGCGGATTTACACAGATAAAAGAGAGATATAAAAGCAAGA
>JABGRF010000248.1 GCA_018648405.1 Candidatus Scalindua sp. | reverse complement strand
AGGGCCTTGGCGGCAGAGTATCATCGTCCATAAGCGGCAAGACAGATTTCCTTATTGCCGGTGAATCACCGGGGTCAAAACATGAAAAGGCAGAGAAGCTTGGTACAACAATTTTGAATAAAGATGGGTTTGAAAATTTAATTAACCCGTAGGGGCAGACCTGCGTGTCTGCCTCACAGACTATTCGGCAAATTAGCATCAAATGTAATAACAACTATTGTTTGTGGAAGGAACAAAATGGAAAAATTGATAAAAAATGCTTTAAAATCTGCAAAAGCGGATCATATAGAAATACGGATTAATGAGGGTAGAGGAACTGGGGTCTCTTATGTCGGTAAGGAGTTGGAGAGTATAGGAGAGAGCAGTATGATGGGAGGATGTGTACGCGCTCTTGTCAATGGAGGGTGGGGATTTGTAGCTTTCAATGATATTGAAAATTTATCTCGCTACGTCAAGATGGCTTGTGAGCAGGCAACACTGGTTGGCAATAAGGACGTTTCACTGGCAGAAACAGGAGTGATTAACGACGTTGTAAAAACGCAGGTTGATGTAGACCCGGCAGACGTCTCGCTGATTGACAAACACGATTTATGTCAAAAGTACAACAACATAATCTTATCTTCAAAAAAAATCCAGACTTCCAGTGTAAGATATGTGGATTCCCACAGTACACTTTACTTCGCAAATCTGGAGGGCAGTTTTATAGTTTGCGAAAATATATTCTGTGGGGTTTCAGTTATGGCAATGGCAAAGGACGGCATGGATGTGCAACAGGCATACAATTCAATTGGAGATCTCAGGGGATACAGCAAAGTTGAAAACTTCGAAGAGAGTTGTGAAGAGGTTACAAAGAGAGCTGTTGATTTACTTTCAGCAAAACCTGTGGATGCCGGCAAATATACCGTGATTGTAGATCCGAAGCTTTGCGGCGTGTTTACACACGAAGCATTTGGACATCTGAGCGAAGCAGATTTTATCTATGAAAACCAGAAGCTCCGCGAGATCATGAAAATTGGAAAACGCTTCGGTTCTGATGAATTGTCTATTGTTGATGACGGCACATTGGCAGGAGAAGCGGGTTATAATAAGTATGACAGTGAAGGAACTCCCACTCAGAAAACATACCTGATAAAGGATGGGATCCTGACCAACCGGTTGCATTCAAGAGAAACAGCAGCCAAAATGAATGAAAAACCGACTGGAAATGCAAGAGCTATCAGTTATGGAAGTGAACCTATTGTGCGCATGACTAATACATATATGGAATCCCGCGATCAAACGTTTGAAGAGATGTTGGCTGGTGTAGACGACGGCATTTATGCAAAGGGATCGCTTGGCGGCCAGACAAATACAGAAATGTTTACTTTCAGTGCAGAGGAAGCATATAAAATAAAAGATGGAAAGATTTGTGAGCAGGTCCGTGATGTAGTATTGACAGGTAATGTATTTGAAACATTAATGAACATAGATGCAATCGGCAACGATCGTATCCTGTTCGGAGGACTCGGTGGATGTGGCAAGGGCGGGCAATCCCCCCTGCGAGTAAGCGACGGCGGACCACATACCAGGATCAAAGATGTGACAATTGGTGGCAGGTAAGGTACACTAAATTAACAAATTTTTGGAGAAAATAAATGAAAAACACAGAAAAGCCAGAAACAAAGCACGGAACCAAAAAACGTAAGATAGGTTTCTATATTGGGATTGGAACAGCTATAGGCGCAGGGATTGGTGCTGCTATAGGCAATATAGGTGTTGGGATTGGAGTAGGTGTTGCTATCGGTGCAGGAATAGGTGTTGCCCTAAAAAGGAAGCGGAACGGCTAGCGATAGATTACTGAAGATATCTAATTTCCCTATTTACTCAAGTAAATCTTGCGTCCGTTCAAAAGCTGCACCGGACGATTGTTACCGTTGATAATTGACTTAAACTTATCAACCTGCTTCAGGGAGAGTTCAATCGGTGCCTCCATGACCAGCCAGAGAACCCCTTCGGTGCATGGTGGTGTTGTGAATGATCCTCGATATCGATAGTAAGCATGATTACCGGGAAGCAGGTCTGTTGCATCTACTGTACGGGCAACTTGCACCTCACTCTTTTGAGGTGTAGGCAGGTTTTCCCAGATTGATGTAAAGCTCATGTTTTCAGCCCCCCGCTTGATCATCACGGCAATAACTGCGACAGCACCATCCTTAGTCTTGTGTACAAGGTGCATTTCCATATCAGCATGACTGCCGTTGATTGTATGCTCACTTGGAGCGTGGAAGTGGAATTGTTTGAGTTCAAAAAGCTTATCATCGATCCGAATGTGACTACCACCCTCCTCCTCTTCAATTGTGTGCCCGTTATAAACAAGGTTGATCTTTGCAGGTCGATAGTTATACACAACACTCGGCAAGTCTTTCTCAATGGGTTTACTAATATCAACAGGAGACTGCTGCTCCCCTTGTTTTGCCAGAATGTAGGCAGGGCTCAGACTCCCCCAATGCTTCGGCCCGATATCTCCCTCGTAACCCCATTCAGCAGCATGTGGCTGCTCCGTTTTGTGGAAATAGTGATGTTCAAGATCTGTAGTATTTTGAGATGTACGACCGTTTACAGAATGACTCTGCAGTGATGTTGAAGAACGCTGGACACATGCAAGCGGTAGCATACCGATCGTTATAGCAACAACTATTATAAGAAAATATTTTGAAATTTTTTGCATAGCCCTACTCAGATATAATTGTATTTCTATTATTCTCACTTATCAGCAGAACAGATTAGCAACTTTACACTCTATTCTTACAATAAAGAAGAAAACATAGGCTACATAATACTTAAGAGATTGTTTAAATCAAGCTTTAACTCGACAAGCTCTTTAGCAGACCACTTAAGACTTAAAACGGCTCAGAACCTCTGATATAGTATCCGATAATAAATAAGTTAAAGTTGAAAGCACTCCCCTGTTTTGGTACCATCAGGCCGCTTGTGTTTGCCACAATTTATATTATGTAATTGTCAATATTGAGCGAATAGGTATTTCTCAATTATTACGTACCAAACACCGGCTGAGAGTTTCTAAATATACAACTCATTATATTGAAGAAACTCTTCCTGGATACTTTGAAAATGGATTGGTCAGAATATCTTTGTGGAAATCAATAGTTTTAAAATGACAAAAAAGAGTGAGTCAATCTTACTACAGCTACGTATAATTATAGCCATAATTCTGTCTATCTGCATCTTCCAATGCAGATCTTTTGCGGACGAGAATAAAAACATAGTGGCACTCAGTGATTATCTAAAAAATCTTAGATTACTGGAAGCCGTTCAGCAAACGATAGCAAAGCAGCCTGATATTCTTCTGGACGAATGGCAGGTCAAGGTAAATGAAGGATTGTGGCAGATCCAGCGTGGAACATTCAATACAACCGTAAGTGCAACCGCCAGTGATGTCCTCACTCACACTCCGCTTACCAGAAGTGCCCGGGCAAGCAACAGCACATCTGAGTCTGTTTCCCGTGTCACGGGATATACCGTAGACATAAGCAAAGAGTTTCGTTCCGGTGTTGAATTAACCCCTGATATTACAATGAGCAGCACCGAAGACCTGGCAACTAATGTCCACACAACTAACTTTGCGACAGTCACGTTTGCCATTAAAATACCATTGTTAAGAGAACGTGGAAGAGCGGCTAATGCAGCCGACGAAACGTCAGCAAAGATTTTAACCGAGTCAAGCAGGTATGACCTGAACTACACTACTTCTCAGAGTATATTAACTACAGTCAATGAGTATTGGAATACGGTAGCGGCGATGGATAATCTTGAAATTGCTGAGAAAGCGGAATCAAGAGCCAAGTACATGCTTGAGCAGACTAAAATCCTTGTTGATGCAGGGGAACAGCCCGCCTCAGATATTAACAAACTTGCTGCAAACCTGCATGGGAAAACTTCTTCCCGGATAAATAAAACTCAAGAGCTTTTCGAGGCAAGGCAGACACTGGGGCTGGCTATGGGCTTACGGTTTGATGAAATAGTAGCCACTCCACTGCCATCAGAGCCCTTGTTAGACGTAGACGACGCTGATTTAAATAAGATTCCGATTGCGCAGGGTCTCATTGACATCGGTCTTGAACGAAGAGCGGATCTTATTGCGCTGAAAAAAGAACAGGAATCCACTAATGTATTAATGGTTGGTGCACAAAAAAATTTGAAACCTCAATTGGATTTTGATTTAGATGTAGGGTATATCGGGCTCACGGAAGATGTACGGCGGCAGCGCAATACTAGACAATATGCCTCTGCTATTAATTCAAGAGAGGCTGGTCTCAATTTCACTGCGATGTTCAGTCTGGAGTGGCCGGTTATGAATGATTTCAGGCGTGGTACTTATTTAAGGAGAAGAGCTCTGAACGAACGAGCGATTATAGACACCAATAACCTTACCAGACAGATTGTTTCCAATATAGTTGTCGCTATGTCGGATGTGATTCAAAGTGCTGCCGAACTTAAAAAAGCACACGAGTCTGTACTTGTATACCAGACTGCCGTTCAGAAGGAGCGGTTGAAACTTAAACTTGGAGAAAGCACAATAATCGATTTGATAGACGTTGATGACCGACTTACTACTGCAATGGAGACAGAAGTATCCGCAAGGCTCAGTTATGCTAAAGCACTTGTACAGCTCAGGTTTGAAACGGGTACTATTCTTTCACCGGATCTAAAAAATATTTCTGTAAGCATGAAGGAGTTGACAACTGTTCCTTCGGCTAATTAGTTTCTGATAATAATTACCACTATTGAGAGAATAATAAAATGGATTCTAAAGTATTTCGAAAAGTTTCACTTGAGAGAATGTCGTCACCTGAACAGTTGGACCAGATGATGCAGGTCACTACGCCGAAAGGATGGGTGGTTCTGCTCGCTTTAATCATCCTGGTTGTCTTTGCTATTTTCTGGGGAATATTCGGCTCAATCTCCACTAAGGTTACCGGAATGGGAATCCTGATTAAGCGAGGTGGTGTATTTAACATTGGAACCGATAGCCACGGTCAGGTTCGTGATCTGAAGTTTGCTGTAGGAGAGACCGTACATAAAGGAGATCTTGTTGCCATAGTAGATCAGCCTGACTTATCTGATCAACTTGTCGCTGCTGAAATTGAGCTTCAGGAGCTGAATGTCCAGGAAAAACTATTAACTGGTTATGAGTCTGAAGGCTTAAAGCTAAACGCCTCGTCCTCAGTAGACGAGAAGGAGAATCTGGAATTTTCAATAAAAGCTGATGAAGATAAGCTCAAATGGCTGAAAGCACGGTCCGAAGCTCGCACAGAACTGCTGAAGGAGGGATTGGTTACTAAACAAGACCTTATTGATATAAAGGAGCAGATTAACAGCACTAAAATCAGTATCGACAAATCCCACAATGATTTAAAGAAATTAACTATTAAGCGTCTCGATGATAAACATCAAAGGGAAGAAGATCTCTTAGATATTCAGCAACAAATAGAAACTAAGAATCAAGAAGTTTATTCGCTGGAAAAAAAGCTGGACAGAAGCAATAACATTACTTCTCCATATACCGGCATTGTATTGGAGATTATGGTTGACGTTGGGGAAGAAACAGAACATACAAGCCCTATACTGAGCCTTGAACTTACAGGAGAAAAATTTAAGCACCTTGAGTCTGTTATATACGTACCTGCAGCAAACGGAAAAAAGGTTAAAACCGGTATGGACGTACAGGTATCCCCAACTACCGTGAAAGCGGAAGAGTACGGTTTCATAAAAGGCAAAGTTTCTTCCGTTGCCGAATTTCCCTCTACAGATGAAGGCATGATGCGTGTTCTACAGAATAGTAAGCTTGTTACAATGCTATCAGGCAATAGTGCTCCTATAGAAATATTTGCAGAGTTACTGACAAATAAAGAAACTGTAAGCGGGTATGAGTGGTCTTCTCCCAAGGGGCCACCATTAACAGTTCATGGTGGCACCATATGCACCACGACTATCACTGTAGAAGAACAAGCCCCAATATCTCTGGTAATTCCTTTACTCCGGAAATACCTGTTGGGATACAACGATTGATTAATTAACAATGGCAGACGATTCTCAAGAAAAAGAAAATAACAGCACCAGTGGTGATTGGAAAAGACCGGTAAAAACCCCCACTGTACTTCAAATGGAGGCAGTAGAATGTGGCGCGGCCGCACTGGCTATGATACTTGCGCGGTATGGCAAGATTGTATCTCTTGAAGAGCTTCGTTATGAATGCGGAGTCTCCAGGGACGGGAGCAAGGCAAGTAACATAGTGAAGGCAGCACGCAAATACGGATTGACTGCTACAGGTTTCAGGAAAGAACCTGAAGAGCTGAAAACAGATCCGTTACCAATGATTGTACATTGGAATTTCAACCACTTCGTAGTTTTTGAAGGTGTTAAAGGTGGCAATGCATACCTGAATGACCCCGGAGTCGGCCCCAGAAAGGTATCGCTGGAAGAGTTTAATCAATCCTTTACCGGAGTCGCCCTGCTATTTGAAAAATCTCCCGACTTTGTAAAATCCGGTAAAAAGCGCAGCATGTTGAATGCCTTGAAGAGCCGTATGGCGGACTGCAAAATGGCTTTGACATATGTTGTTCTGGCAGGCCTTGCAATGGTTGTTCCCGGTCTTGTCATCCCTGTTTTTTCAAAGATATTCGTGGATGAAGTTCTGATAAATTCCATGAATAGCTGGTTAGTCCCTCTGTTAATAGGAATGGGAATAACGGCAATTTTACGTGGAACGTTAACCTGGCTCCAGGAACGTTATCTATTGAGGCTGGAAACAAAACTGGCCTTAAGCACTGCAAGCAAATTCTTCTGGCATATTCTCCACCTGCCCGCAG
Source organism: Candidatus Scalindua sp. (assembly GCA_018648405.1). Taxonomy (GTDB): domain Bacteria; phylum Planctomycetota; class Brocadiia; order Brocadiales; family Scalinduaceae; genus Scalindua. The sequence continues at coordinate 2,175 of JABGRF010000248.1, read as the reverse complement.
ATTTCTTTAACCAGAGATACGGTGGCGAAATCGGGTCACGTGTTGCTTTGAATGATAAAGTAGCACAACTGGTTTCAGGCAAGATGGCAACGACAGTAGTAAACTGTTTTTTGATAATTTTCTATCTTGGAATTATGTTCTGCTACGACACCGTCCTTACACTTGTCGGCATCCTCATTGTATCTCTGAATATCGTAGCATTGAAATACGCTGCCCGGATTAGAATTGATCAAAACAGAAGACTCCTTCAGGACCAGGGCAAACTTACGGGGACTGCTATGGGAGGATTACAGGCCATCGAGACTTTAAAGGCAGGAGGGATGGAGTCAGACTTCTTTGCCAAGTGGGCAGGTTACCAGACCAAGGTAATGAATGCCGAACAGGGTTTAGGATATACGACACGCCTTGTCTCTGAAGTGCCTACCATTTTGACCGCCTTAAATACTGTTGCAATCCTCTCTTTAGGTGGAATGAGGGTAATGAACGGAGACTTAACAATGGGCATGCTGATTGCCTTTCAAAGTCTCATGGGAAGTGTAACATCTCCAATCAACGAGCTGGTCGGATTGGGACGCGATATCCAGGACGCGGAAGGAGATATGAACAAACTGGATGATGTTCTTAATCATAAGGTTGATGAACAGTTTTCCGGACCCGCTACAGAGGAAACTTCAGATATGCCTGCAAAGCTGGAAGGTTATCTGGAGTTGAAGAATATCACATTCGGGTACAGCCGGCTTGCCCCCCCTCTTTTAGAAAATTTCAGCATTTCCATGAAACCAGGCGACCGCATAGCTCTGGTGGGTGGCTCCGGCAGTGGAAAATCCACTGCCGCAAAACTTATCAGCGGATTGTATGGGCCATGGGATGGTGAAATATTATTTGACGGCAAACCCCGGACTGAAATTCCAAGATCTATAATGACTAACTCCTTTGCCATGGTAGATCAGGATATTTCCATGTTTGAGGGAACTATACGAGACAATCTTACTATGTGGGATACAACCATACCTGAATCCAGCCTGGTTCAGGCGGCTAAAGATGCGTGTATCCATTATGACATAGCAGCAAGACATGGAGGATACGACCATATGCTGAATGAGGGAGGCAGCAATTTCAGCGGTGGGCAGAGGCAGCGTATGGAAATAGCCAGAGCATTAACCATAAACCCGAAAATACTCATCCTGGATGAGGCCACCAGCGCACTGGACCCGAACACTGAAAATATTGTGGATAACAGTTTCAGAAAACGTGGATGCACATGCTTAATAGTTGCGCATCGTTTGAGCACAATCAGGGACTGTGACGAAATCATTGTTCTTGAAAAGGGCAAGGTTGTGCAGCGAGGCACACATGATGAAATGAAAGATGTTGAAGGCCATTACTCAAGAATGATTAAAATGTAATTTTTTATAGGACGAACATCTGCTTTATTATGGAAAACGAAAAAAATATTTTATTAAATGAAGGAACCCTTCTGGAGCTGGAAGGCAATAAGCCTTTCATACTGGATGACGAAGAGAGCGTCTGGATTGTACATTCAGGTGTGGTTGATATTTTTGTTGTCAAGTCCGTGGATGGCAAACAGGTAGGATCTCGCAACCATCTCTTTCGTGCCGAAGCAGGACAGACTCTGTTTGGTATCGATTGCAACAAACACGGCAAAGAATTTAAATTACTGGCCAGCCCGGGTAGCGGTACCAGGTTGTTGAAGCTGGATAAGGAGAGACTAAAAGCCCTATCGTTAAAAAGTGAATTTACCGTGGAGATTGCAGGTTTGATGGACAGCTGGGTTTCAGTGATCTCTTCCGGAATAATCACCGGAGATTTTCCAACAAACCGTAAGTACCTGTCTTCAGCAGATGAGGTTTGCATGGATGAGGCTCAAACCTCATCTGCTGAAGACGGAATAGTCTGGATAAAATTGATTGAGGGAGAGATGAATTTTATTGGCCAGGAGACTCTATTATTAAAACCTGCAGACTCCTTTTTCCCGATATCCACTCTTTCCTGGCTGCGTGCAGCTGCAAAGAGCAGGATTTGCATTATAGAGACACCGATATTTATTAAAGAGAACACTGCCTGGAAGAGCCTTGATCAATTCCATAAAATCGTAATAGATTGTGTTGCATTAAATCTGAAGCAGACAGAGGAGAGAGAAAAAACTCGCTTAAA